>CAZGZH010000037.1:0-8312 GCA_964529645.1 uncultured Flavobacteriaceae bacterium | reverse complement strand
TTTAAGTTTATTTTTTTGAACTTAATTTACTGTCCTATTTTCGGGGGAATGATTAGGCTTCTAATTAAAAAATTTGATTAAAGAACAAAAGGAATAAACTAAAAGCGCCCTTTTTAAAATTAAAAAGGGCGCTTTATTTATGATTTATTTACCATTTAACCACACTTGCAATCTGGGCCACCGCAATCTGAATCTTTTTTAGATTTAAAAATAAATTTTCGCAACAAATACAATGCGGCCAAACCTACGACAATATAAAGAAGGACTTCTTGCATATTATTTATAAACTTCTTTTACAAAATTGTCAAAAGTGACTTCTTTTGTTTTTAATTTGACGTTAGTTTTAAAGAAATCTAACATTTTTTGTTGCATTAATTGCTCGCTTAAACGTTTTGTTTCGTCTTTATTTTCTAATATGCGATTAGCAATGTCGTCTAATTGTTTTTCGTCTGGGTTAGCATTGCCATACTGAGCCATTTGCATTTTTATAAAGCCTTTGGCAAAATCTCTTAACTCTTCCATTGAAAGATTAAGATTGTTGTCTTTTATAATTTTTGTTTCAATTAATTGATAACGCAAGCCTTTTTCTGAGCGTTCATATTCTACTTTAGCTTCTTCATCAGTAAGCGCTTTTTCGCCAGATACAGCTATCCATTTAGTTAAAAATGCGCTAGGTAAATCGAATTTTGTGTTTTCAATCAAGCTTTCTGTAACGGCATTTAGCAATTGTTGGTCGGCTTGTTGTTCTAATTGTTTTTCTATATCGGCTTTGAGTTTGTCTTTAAATTCGGCTTCAGTTTTAACAACATCTTTGCCAAATATTTTATCGAATAATTCTTGATTTAATACAGCTAATTCTGTTTCAGAAATTTCTTCGATAGTAAATTGTAGTGTGATGTCTAAATCGTGGGCTTCATCGTGCGACACGCCTAAAGTGTGCATTAAATCGTGGTTATCTGCAAAAAGCCCTTTTGTTTTAAGTTCTAATACATCCCCAACTTTAGCACCTAAAAATTTATCTAAATTCTTCTTCCCTTTTAATTTAGAAACTTTAAAGGTTGCTTTTTTGTCAATCTCTTTGTCGCTATTTTTAAAAGTCCCTGTTACATTAGAATTTTTATCAACTACAGTTTGGGTTTTTAATTTACCATAACGCTCTTGCATATTGGTTAATTCTGTGTCCACCATTTTCTTATCAGCTTTAATAACATACTGAGTAATGGCTTTTTTGGGTTGTAAATTCACCTCAAATTCTGGCACTAACCCCAATTCGAATTCAAAACTAAAATCGTCTGCATCCCAAGAAAAATCATCTTTTTGTTTAGGTAAAGGGTTTCCTAAGATATCTAATTTTTCTTCGGTTAAGAATTTATTTAACGTTTCTTGTAAAAGTTTGTTGATTTCGTCAATCATAACCGACTTACCGTATTGTTTTTTAATCATCCCCATAGGAACATGACCTTTTCTAAAACCAGGTATATTAGCTTTTAAACGATAATCTTTTAAGATATCTGCTACTTTATCTTGATAATCTGAAGCTGATATCTCAACTTTTACAACTGCGTTTAATGCGTCTGTGTCTTGTTTTGTAATATTCATAATTGTTTTATTTCCTTTAAAAAAATAGAGGGGCAAAATTAGTGTTTTTTAACAATCTGACAAAGATTTAACACGTTCTATTTCAGTGAGCTTAAATCTATACTAAAACACCCTTTATTAATTTGTTATAAAATTGAAAACAACTTCATAGAATTGTGAGGGATTATCAGCATGAACCCAATGACTTGCATTTTCTATAGTTACTATTTGCGCCTTAGAAAAATGGGTGTTAATAAGCGGAGCGTCATCCGAAGAAATATATCCCGAATTCGCTCCTTTTAAAAATAAAACAGGTTTGTCAAAATTGGTAAACGAGGGCAAGGCCTCACCTACTTCGTTATTATTATCTGTTAAACTTTCTAAATTAAATCTAAAAGCCAATTGGCCTTTAGATTGCCAATAGACGTTTTTTAATAAAAATTGTATCACACTTTCTTCGTCGATGTGTTGTTTGAAAACATCGAAAACTTCACGTCGTGATGCGATTTTATCAAAATCTACACTGTTTAAGGCGCTTAAAATAGCTTCGTGATGTGGTGGATAATATTTAGGGGCAATATCTACAACAATTAATTTGCGTAAATATTCTGGATAAGTTACAGCAAATTGCATAGCCATTTTACCCCCCATAGAATGACCTAACAATAAAACATTTTTTAACTTAAAGTGTTTTATGTAATACAACGTGTCCTCTACCATTACATCGTAGTTGAAATCGTCACTGTGAAAACTCCTGCCATGATTGCGTAAGTCTAAAAGATGTACTTCAAAATGGGTGGCAAATTTAGTAGCAATTGATTTCCAATTATCGCCCATACCAAAATAACCGTGCGCAATAATTAAAGGTTGTCCTTTACCAATAATGGTAGAATGTAGCAATGTCATTAAACTTGTAACTTGTATAAATATTGGTTTACAACGTTTTGAAAACCTAAATAAAGTGATTCAGCTATCAAGGCATGACCTATAGAAACTTCGTCTAAATTGGGAACATTTGCTGCAAAAAAGGCAATGTTTTCTAAGTTTAAATCGTGACCTGCATTAATCCCCATACCTAACTCTGTAGCTAATTGTGCCGCTTTTATATAGGGATTTATCGCATCCTTATTCCCTAAACCATATTGTTTTGCATAAGCTTCTGTATAAAGTTCTATACGGTCTGCTCCTGTTGTTGCAGCGGCGTCAATTAAATGTAAATCGACATCCATAAAAATGGAAGTTCTTATGCCTTTACTTTTAAATTCGGCAATGACTTCTTTTAAAAAAGCTTGATTTTTAACGGTATCCCAACCCGCATTAGAGGTAAGAGCGTCAACAGCATCGGGCACTAATGTTACTTGAGTGGGATTAATGCCACATACCAAATCTATAAAATTAGGTATAGGATTGCCTTCAATATTGTATTCTGTAACAATAACTTTTTTTAAATCTTTAGCATCTTGGTATTTTATATGACGCTCATCTGGTCTAGGATGAACCGTAATACCTTGTGCACCATGTTCTTGCAAATCTATAGCTGTTTGAATTAAATTAGGAATATCGCCCCCTCTAGAATTACGTAAAGTTGCTATTTTATTAATATTTACACTTAACTTTGTCATTTGATAGAATACTTTTATTGTCAGCAAAATTACTCATTTTTAAAGGTATTTTAGTAATTTGCACTTAGTAAAATTATGACGCACTTAGATTACATAACTACAGATGTTAAAGCCCTTGGCTTAAATGATACTATAAAAAAAGCCAAGCAATACTTTTCAGGCTGTACCTTATCGCATTTACCAGTTGTAAAAAACAGACAATTAATAGGGCTTTTACCCGAAAATGACATCCAGTGTGTTGATGCCGATGATGATAAAATTGAAGCTCATTTAGATATTTTATCTCATTTTTCCGCTTCAAAAAAAAGTGCTTGGATAGATTTATTAAAACAATTTGCTGCCGAACAATGTAATCTGATTCCTGTTGTAAAAGATACTATTTATATAGGCTATTACGAATTAAATGACGTTTTACACCAATTTCTAGAAACGCCTTTTTTAAACGAAAACGGCATCCTCATAATTGTAGAGAAAAATGCTTCAGAATATTCGTTTAGCGAGATTTCTCAAATTATCGAATCTAATAATGCCCGTCTTTTAGGGGCTTTTATTACAAATAGAGAAGGTGACAATGTTCAAATAATGTTAAAAATTAGCGAACACGACATAAATAACACCTTACAAACGTTTAGGCGTTATAATTATAATATTGTTGTGGGCAATTTAGAAGATAAATTTCTAGATGAGTTAAAAGAAAGGTCAGAATACCTTCAAAAATATTTAAATATTTAAAAAATGAAAATAGCTGTTTATGGTATTTTTGATTTAGATAAATCTAAACGACCTGTTGAAGAACTTTTTAGTCTTTTAAAAAAATTTAAATTTGAAGTTACTGTCGAAAAAACATTCCTAGGAGCCCTTAAATCATTTACAGATATAACAGATAAATATTCTAGATTTACATCATTCGAAGACCTAGATAATAGTTTTGATGCCATGATAACCGTAGGCGGTGATGGTACTATATTAAAAGCGGTAACATTTGTTCGAGATTTAAATATCCCAATATTAGGTATTAATACTGGGCGTCTTGGGTTTCTAGCAACAGTTCAAAAAACGCAGATTAAAGAAGCCATTGATGCCCTCCACCAAAAGAGTTATCAAATTAAAGAACGCGAACTTTTAAGTGTTAAAACCAATACAAACTCAGACGATTTTGACGGTCTTAATTTTGCCTTAAACGAAGTAGCTATTAACAGAAAAGATTCAACATCGATGATAATTATTAACACATTTATTGATGATGAATTTTTAAACTCTTATTGGGCAGATGGCTTAATAGTGGCCACACCAACGGGTTCTACTGGTTACTCTTTAAGTTGTGGTGGCCCTGTTATTACACCAAGTGCCAAAAGTTTGGTTGTTACCCCTATTGCACCACATAATTTAAATGTAAGACCACTTGTTATACCCAATAATTCTAAAATAAAATTACAGGTTTCTGGCCGTAGTGATCAATTTTTAGTCTCATTAGATTCCCGCATTATAACGGTTGAAAGGCATACTGAAATTTACATAGAAACGGCTTCTTTTAAACTCAAAATGATACATTTAAATCCGCAAACATTTCTTAAAACCTTACGCGAAAAATTACTTTGGGGCAGAGATACACGTAACTAAAATTATGAAACACTATTTATGTAAAAAAAGCGTTCTTAAAAATACCTACTTATAATTTTCAAAAGCAAATAGTTTCTTATATTTGCAGCCTTATTTTTAGTATGAAAAAAATATTAGTTTTTAGTGTATTAATTTTATTTACAGTTACTTCTAAAGCCCAAATTAACGAAATTGGTGTTTTTGTGGGGGGTAGTAACTATATTGGCGAAGTTGGGAAGTCTGATTATATAGACCCAAACGAAATTAGCTTAGGTCTCATTTACAAATGGAATATGAGTCCAAGAGCTGCTTTGCGCTACTCTTTTACTTATGCACAACTCAGAGCTGACAACAGTGAATCTGCTAATGATGTTTTAAAAAACATTCCATTTAAGTTTACAAATAGCATCAAAGAATTTGCAGTAGGATTTGAATTTAATTTTTTTAAATACAATTTAAATCAGTTTAAATTTATGCATACGCCGTATGTGTTTTTAAATTTGGCTATGTTTAGTTACAGAATTGAACCCGCTCTAGTTGCAGCTAATTTTAGAGATTTTCAGAATACTACAAGTTTTTCTTTTCCTTTTGGAGTAGGCTATAAATTTAGAATAGCACACAGGTTGGGTATTACAGTCGAAACACGTTTTAATTATACTGGTAAAGATAATTTAGAAGGCCCTCAAACCGATATAAACGCTTTAAATTTCAATAATCCTAATAACAAAGATTGGTATGTATTAACAGGCGTAAGTCTGGTTTATGCCTTTGGTAAACGCACATGTTATTTTGGCAGTTTTTAATTTATGACAACTTTATCTAACATACAAAAACATAAAATTCCAGAGCATGTTGCTATCATAATGGATGGCAATGGTCGTTGGGCTAAAAACCAAGGAAAACCACGTGTTTTTGGTCATAAAAACGGCGTCAAATCTGTACAAGATATTGTAGAAGCTGCCGCAGAGATTGGTATAAAAGTATTGACACTTTACACTTTTTCTACAGAAAACTGGAACCGTCCAAAACAAGAAGTTGATATCTTAATGGGGCTTTTGGTAAGTTCTTTACGTAAAGAACTTAAAACACTCATAAAAAACAATATCAAATTACAAACCATCGGCAAAATAGATATGCTGCCTAAAAAAGTTGTAAAAGAGCTTAAAGAAGTTATAGAAAAAACAAAAAACAACACGCGTCTTACGCTTAACTTAGCCCTTAATTATGGTGCGAGAGAAGAAATTGTTAATGCTATCAAAATTATTTCTAAAAAAGTTGTTAATAATGCCATTTCTGTAGAAGAAATAGACGAAAATATTATAAATAATCATTTATATACAGTTACTTTGCCCGATGTTGATTTTTTAATAAGAACAAGTGGCGAAAAACGTATCAGTAATTTTTTATTATGGCAAATTGCTTATGCCGAATTTTACTTTACTGATGTCCTTTGGCCCGATTTTAGAAAAGAACATTTTTTCGAAGCAATAGAAGTATTTCAAAAAAGAGAACGCCGCTTTGGAAAAACCAGTGATCAAATTAAAAACACTAATGACTAGAAAAATATTTCCTTTATTTATCCTTTTTTTAGGATTAAACATAACCCTTTTTGCACAAGAAAAAACCAAAATCTTAAAAGCTAAAGATTCTCTAAGCATATCTAGCACAGTTGATCTTAAAAATTTGAAGACAGCAAATGACAGTGTTAGATTCGAAAAAAATAAAGATTATACTATTGGGGCGCTTTCTATTAAAGGTAATAAAAAGTTTAGCGAACAGGCTATATTAGTTTATACCGGATTAATAGTTGGACAAAAAATAAAATTGCCCGGCGATAAATTAACAAGTTCAATTAAAAAACTTTGGAATTCGAATCTTTTTAGCAATGTAGATGTTTATATAACTAAAATCTTACCCAATGGGGTTGTTAATTTAGAATTTGATGTTAACGAACTTCCCAAAGCTAGTTTAGTAGTTTTTAAAGGTATTAAAAAATCTAAAACAGAAGATTTAATAAAAGACACCAAGTTAAAAACAGGTGTTATGCTTACCGAGAACCTCTTAACAACCTCTAAAAACTATATCGAAAAAAAATACAGAGAAAAAGGCTTCTTAAAAGCTAAAGTTGCAATTATAACAAAAAAGGATACCTCTAAAGCTAATTTAGAAAAGGTTATCGTAAATATTGACAAAGGCTCAAAAATTAAAATTAAAAATGTTCGATTTCACGGAAACGTCCATTTTAAAACCAAACGACTTAGAAAACTCCTTAAAAAAACCAAACAAAAAAACCCGCTTCATATTTTTTCTGCTTCAAAATACATTAAAGAAAAATACACAGAAGATTTAGAAAATATCATTTCTACTTATAGTGAAAAAGGCTATAGAGATGCCCAAATTCTTAAAGATTCTATTTCTTGGAACGAAGACAATACTATAAATCTTGATATCACTCTTACAGAAGGAAATCGTTATTATTTTGGTGACATTAAATTCTTAGGAAACACCGTATATACCGATGCCCAATTATCAGGCTTTTTAAAGCTTAAAAAAGGTATGGTCTACAATGGTAAACTTTTAAAAGAGCGCATTAATGGTAACGGCAAAGCAGACTCTGAAGACTTAACTACAATTTACTTAAATAACGGCTATATGTTTTCTAATGTTACCCCAGTAGAAACACGTGTTAGTAATGATAGTATAAGTATTGAGGTACGCATTAGAGAAGACAAACCTGCTCATATTAAAAAAATAACTGTTGTTGGTAATGACCGTACTAACGACCATGTTATCTTTAGAAATATAAGAACTTTGCCTGGAAGCTTATTTAGCAAACAAGATATTATAAGAACAATTAGAGAAATTGGTCAATTAGGCTTTTTTGATGCTGAAAAAATAGTGCCAGACGTTAAACCTAACTACCAAGATAAGACTGTAGATATTGAGTATAGTGTTGCAGAAAAAGGTTCAAGTCAGATTGAATTACAGGGAGGTTTTGGCGGTAATACTTTTATAGGAACGCTTGGTCTTTCTTTTAACAACTTTTCTATTAAAAATATTTTCAATAAAAAAGAATACAGACCACTTCCTATGGGCGATGGTCAAAAATTATCTTTAAGATTACAAACCAGCCGCTTTTTTAGCACTTATAGCTTTTCGTTTTCTGAACCTTGGTTAAGCGGCAGTAAACGTCCTAAATCTTTGTCTTTTTCTCTTTATAGTTCAAGTCAGTTTAGAGCCGATTTTACTTCAAACCGCGTTAATAAAGATCAAAAATTAAATATAAAAGGAGCCACCATAGGTATGGGTCAACGTCTCAATTGGCCTGATGATTATTTTCAATTGTCAACATCTATCAGTTTCCAACAATTTAATCTTAAAAATTTCCCTGTTTCAACTTTTAACTTCTCAAATGGGACTTCAAATAACTTAGCTGTTGGTATAAATATTAGCAGAAATAACACACGTATAAATCCTGTTTTTCCAACGGGTGGTTCAGATTTTAGTTTAGGA
>CAZGZH010000036.1:0-8579 GCA_964529645.1 uncultured Flavobacteriaceae bacterium | reverse complement strand
ATAAAAAGCTCATCAGTTTAGATAAGGCCATCTCTAAATTAGATAAAAACGAAAAATTATTAAAAGTAACTGTCGTAAAAATAAAACCGACTGTTTTTAAACATTACTTAGCCATTCAAGGTACTGTTGGCACCGATAAAAATAGCATTATTAGACCCGAATTAAGTGGTATTGTTAAAGCTATTTTAGTAAAAGAAACACAAAAAGTTAAAAAAGGAGAGGCTTTAATTCAGTTAGATGACGCGCTTATTTCAGATAATATTAACGAGCTTAAAACCCAATTAGATTTAGCCGAAACTACTTTTAGAAGACAAGAGCGCTTATGGCATCAAAAAATTGGCAGTGAAATACAATTTTTACAAGCCAAAACAAACAAAGAGTCTTTAGAAAGAAAACTCAAAACACTCAAAACACAATTAGGCAAAGCCATCATTACGGCTCCTTTTTCTGGTACTGTTGATGCTATTCTTCCAAAAGTAGGCGAATTTGTGAGTCCCCAAACCCCTATTATAAGGTTGGTAAATTTAGACGAAGTTTATATAGAAGCCGATGTGTCTGAAAATTATATTGGCAGTATTAAAAAAGGTACCGAAGCCAAACTTACTTTTACCAATCTCAACAAATCTATCGAGACAAAAGTAGATCAAGTAGCCGATTTTATTGAGCCAAACAACCGCAGTTTTAAAATTAAAATATTTATAAGCAATACAAATAATGTCCTAAAACCAAATCTTATTGCAGGTATAAAACTAAACGATTTTACGTCAAAAAATGCCATTACCATACCTTCTAGTATTGTACAAGAAGATCAAGACGGTAATAATTTTGTTTACACTATAAAAAAGATAAACAACAAAAACAGGGTGGTGAAAACGCCTATTAAAAAAGGGTTGACATATAATAATTTAACCCTCATCAAATCTGGGTTAAATATAAATTCAATTGTTGTAAATCTTGGTGCAAGAGGTATTAAAGATGGTCAATTTGTAACAATTGCCAAGAAATAATTAATTAATATTTATCCTATTATAATGGAAAAAGACAATAGTCAATTAAAAGAGTTTAAGCTGTCAACGTGGTCTATCCGCAATAAAATGACCGTTTACGTCATTCTTTTTATCATATTTTTAGCAGGAGTAAGTTCTTATTTGGGGATGCCACGAGAAGCGTTTCCAGAAATTTCGGCACCAGAAATTTTTATTACAACACCCTATCCTGGTAACTCTGCGTTAGATATAGAAAAATTGGTGACACGTCCTATAGAAAAGAAATTAAATGGTATATCAGAAATCGATGATATCATTTCAACTTCTCTTGAAGGCTACTCTTCAATAGATGTCAAATTCGATTTTACAGTTACCCCAGACGAAGCTTTAAGAAAAGTAAAAGACAAAGTTGATGAGGCTAAAGCCGATAAAAATTTCCCAAAAGATTTACCAGCAGACCCCAATGTATTTAAACTCAATTTTGCCGAAATGATGCCCATTATGAATATCAACCTTTCGGGAGATTTTTCTATGGATCAACTTAAAAAATACGGCGAATACCTTCAAGATGAATTTGAAGCTTTACCCGAAATTTCTGAAGTAAACATACGTGGCGTTCAAGACAAAGAAATGGAAATAAGCCTTGATCTTTATAAAATGGAGCTTCTAAAATTGAATTTTAACGATATCGCTAACGCTATTAAAAACGAAAATGTAACCGTTTCTGGTGGCGAAATTAAAGAAGGCGGATTGAGAAAAAATGTTCGTGTTGAAGGTGAGTTTAAAAACGCCCAAGAAATTGCCAACATCATTGTTAAACGCGAAAAACAAAAAGTTGTTTATTTAAGAGATATTGCTAAAGTAGCCTATAAAGAGCAGGAAAAAGAAAGTTATGCACGTCAATATGGTAAAGATGTTGTGATGCTTGATGTTAAAAAACGCGGTGGCGAAAATCTGATTGTGGCGTCAGAAAAAATTGACAAAATTATTGCTAAAGCCAAAGCAGAAGTATTTCCACCAAACTTGGTTATTTCTAAAACCAATGATATGTCTAACAAAACCAAAACACAGGTATCAGATCTTGAAAATAGTATCATTCTAGGAATGCTTTTGGTTGTAGGTGTATTGATGTTCTTTTTAGGATTACGCAATGCCTTATTTGTGGGAATTGCCATTCCTATGTCTATGTTTTTATCGTTTATAGTATTAAGCGCTATGGGCGTAACCTTAAATACAATGGTGCTATTTTCTTTAATCTTAGCACTCGGTATGTTGGTTGATAATGGCATTGTTGTTGTAGAAAACATCTACCGTTTGATGGATGAAAAAGGCTATTCTGCTTTTGATGCCGCTAGGTATGGCGTGGGCGAAGTGGCGATGCCTATTATTGCTTCTACTGCAACTACATTAGCCGCTTTTATTCCCTTGGCATTTTGGCCCGGTATTATAGGTGAATTTATGAAATACCTCCCAATAACATTAATTATAGTATTGAGTTCGTCATTATTTGTAGCATTGGTTATAAACCCCATGTTGACCTCAGTTTATATGAAATTAGAAGAAAATTCTGTTTCATTAAAAAAACGCATTCGTTTTACTTTAGTCTTAATAATTATAGGTACAGCAATAGTTGCTGGTGGTTTAAGCACCCACTCTAAAGCTTTAGTTGCTATTGGTAATCTGTCTATTTTAGCGGGCTCTCTTGCGTTTTTAAATACTAAAGTTTTAGTACCAGCTACTAAATGGTTTCAAGGAACCCTTTTACCAAGAACAGAAAATCTTTACGAACGTTTTTTACGTTTTGCCTTAAGAGGTAAAAATCCTCTAGCTTTTTTTGGCGGCACTTTGTTTTTATTGGTTTTTTCGGGTTTCCTTTTTGCCGTTTTCCCACCTAATGTAGAGTTCTTTCCAAACAATGCCCCAAAACAAGTTTATATTTATTCTGAGTTTCCTATTGGGACAGACATAGAACAAACTAATAAGTTTACTAAAGAATTAGAGAAAAAAGTTATTAATTATCTCGATCAATACAAAGTTGATGGCGATAATTTTATGGTAACTTCTGTAATAGAACAGGTAGGAGAAGGTACTGGTGACACCAGTCGTGGGCAACAAGGTGGTAAAACGCCCAATAAATCTAAAATAACTATTGATTTTGTCGATTTTCAAGAGCGTGTGAATCCAAAAACGGGTGAAAAAATAAACTCTCAAAATATTCTTAATGATATAAGAAAAGTGTTAGGGGATTTTGCTGGTGTAAAAATTGTAGTTGCTAAAAATTCTGAGGGACCTCCTACTGGCGCTCCCATAAACTTAGAAATTAGCGGTGATGATTATTTTCAGTTAATGCAAGAAGCTAATAATATAAAAGACTTTATAAATAATGAAAATATTGCCGGCATTGAAGGTTTAAAAATTGATGTTAATCAAGGGAAACCAGAATTACCACTTGTAATAGACCGTCAAAAAGCACGTCGTCTAAATATTTCTACAGGACAAATAGCCAATGCTTTAAGAACAGCTTTATATGGTTTAGAAGTTTCTACCTTTAAAGATGGTGAAGACGACTATCCTATAAATATCAGATTGATGGACAAATACCGTTACAATCAAGAAGCACTTCTCAATCAAAAAATAACATTTAGAGACCAAGCCGATGGCGGTATTATTAAACAAATTCCTATTTCGTCTGTTGCTAAGTTTAAATCGGGCTCTACATTTGATGCCGTAAAACGCAAAAATTTAAAACGTGTTATTACTGTTTATTCTAATGTAATTGATGGTTATAACGGTAACGAAATTGTAACCAAAATAGGAGAATCTTTAAAAAAATATAAAACACCTGCTGGTATCAATTACGCTTTTACAGGTGAACAAGAAAAACAGGCAGAGAATATGGCTTTTCTTTTAAAAGCTTTATTGATTGCTGTTATGGCTATATTTTTAATATTGGTAGGGCAATTTAACTCCACCTCTACACCTTTTATAATTTCTATGAGTGTGTTATTGAGTTTAATTGGTGTCTTTTTAGGATTGGTTATATTTAGAATGGACTTTATCATCATTATGTCTATGTTGGGCATCATTTCGTTAGCGGGCATTGTTGTGAATAATGCCATTGTATTGATAGATTATACCAATTTAATAATGTGTAGAAAAAGAGATGAAAACAATATCCCAACAGGAGCACAACTCCCAATAGATTTGGTTTTTGAATCTATTGTAGAAGGTGGTAAAACGCGTTTACGTCCTGTATTGTTAACAGCTATTACTACGGTTTTAGGTTTGGTGCCTTTAGCTTTAGGTATCAATATAGATTTTATAGGACTCTTTACAGAATTTAGTCCTAATATTTATATGGGTGGCGAAAATGTGATGTTTTGGGGGCCTCTAGCATGGACGGTAATTTTTGGATTATCGTTTGCAACCTTCTTAACTTTAGTGGTTGTACCCGTAATGTATTACTTATTAAATGGTCTTAAAATTTGGCTTTTTACAAAAAAACAAAGCAAGCAATTGGCTTAAAAATAATTATTTATGTTAACACCAATCCCTTTTGTAAGATGTGAATTTTGTGAAAGGGATTTTTATTTAGCAGCTCTTTGAGATTTATAACTTTCATAATATTTATATAATAATCCAAAGCCTAAAATTAATCCTAAATAATTAGACCTTAATTCTGCCCACGAATTAGAATCGTAAATTGAGATTATAATTGCTAAAATGCCTATAACTAGTGTTAAATATTTCATTCTATTCTAATTTTTTTAAAACCAAAAACCTACATTTAGATACCAAAAACTTTTAGAAGTATCTGGAGACCATGCATAAACCAATTCTATTGGTCCAATAAAAGAATTGATACCATAACTCGCGGCATAACCAGATTTGGTATTTTCAAAAAGGTTTCCTTTGTTAAAAATATTATTATCAACACGGGCAAAATTACCCATAAACGACACATAGTTTTCTTTAAAGAGTTCTTTCCTTAAAATAAAAGTAGATTTTAAATAACCAGATCCATTTAGATCGGCAATATCGTAGCCATAAAAAGATTTAAATGTATTAAATAGATTTTGTGAAGCACCTCCCAAATGAAAATCTAAAACACTATCTGAGTTCTTTCCTAGAACTGTTCCGGCTTCTGTAATAAATTGAAAAGTAAAACGTCTTTTAAAAGAATATGCAAAACCCAAAGAACCATCTAATTGCGTAAAAGTTGAAAATGGATTTGCAGATGATGTTAAATAAGCCCTATAAGATGCTGCTAATTTAACACCTTTTGTAGGATAATATTTGGCATCGTAAGTGTCTAATTTGGCACTGTAATAGGCATTAAAATAGCTTTCATTTTCATAAAAAAACTTCTTCGAATCGCCATCTATAGTAGATTTATTAAAGGCCTTTATGTATTTGTGTTCTATACCTAATTCTGATATATAATTTTGATTATAAGTAGATTGTATATAAATATGTGTGGTAAAATCGTTATAATTTAAAGCTATTTTTTCTGAATTTGTAGTAATGTTATCATTTACAAATGCACCCCCTTCAATTGTTATATCATCAACAATTTTTATATATCGTGTTCTAAATCCAAAATTCCAATGAAAGCCATTATCAATAAAATAATTAATATTATATCGCACATTATCACCTAATACAAAATCGGTTGTCAATACATCGTTGCTTGTAAAAAGATTATGGGTTTTATAATTTATTAAAATACCTGTTTTGTAGAGATTATCGTAATGACCACTTAGAGAAATACTTGAAGACATATCGCTTTCTTCAATATTAAAAATGATATTATTACCATCGTCTTTTGGAATAAATTTATAATTAATGGCCTTAAATTTTCCTGTTGCAGAAAGACGTTCAATCCCTTTTTTAAAATCATTAAAAGTCACAGAATCGCCTTCCTTTAAATTTAATTTACTGACAAAAAAATCGCGTGAGTATTTTTTAAGACCTGTTAAAATAATAGCATTGATGCGGGTTTTTCTATTTTTTGGAAAAATCGTTTTTCCCTTTATCAATTTTAATTTATCCGACTGTTGTGCTGCTATTGATTTTAAATAGGGCATTTCTTTTCGCGCTTCTATTTCCCCAGATTTAATAATAGCATCAGCAGCGTCAAAAGAAACCACATTATAACCTTTTACGTTTGGATGGATATAAATATCTGTCAATTTCTTTTTGGCCGTATTCTCTGCATACATGTTAAAATTAACTATTTGCATGATGATTTTGGGTGCAGAATTTAATTGATCTCTAATCTTTAACTTATCCTGAACATCTACACCAATAATAACATCGGCTCCCATGTTTATAACTTCTTGAACAGGAAAATTATTGGCTATACCACCATCAGCTAAAAATTTTCCACCTATTTCTACGGGCTCTAAAAGTGTTGGAAAACTACTACTAGCACGAATGGCTTGTGGTAAAAATCCGTGATCTAAAACCACTCCTTTTCCTGTTTCTAAATCGGTAGCTATACATAAAAACGGAATGGGTAAATTGTTAAAATCTTGAATATTATGTACGTGTTCTGTAAGCCTAGAAAATAAATTAAAGACATTTTGTCCTTTACTTATAGCCGACGGTAAGCCCACGTTTTTACCTTTTACAGGTAAAGTAATAACGTATTTTTCATCGTTCTCTTTTTGAAAAAACGACTTTGCAGAACGGGGCAATTTATCTTGTAAAATAGTAGTGAAATCGGTATGACGTATAATAGAATCTAATTCTTGAGCATTGTATCCAGAGGCGTATAAGGCGCCAATAATAGCGCCCATACTGGTACCGCCAATATAATCTACTCTAACACCAGCTTCTTCTAATACTTTTAAAACGCCAATATGTGCAAAGCCTTTAGCGCCACCGCCACTTAAAACCAATCCGACTTTTAAATCGGTTTTTGGCCGTGTTTTTTGGGCATTAACCGTTAAAAGACTAAAACAAAAAAGAAAGAGTAAAGCTTTTTTCATCTACTGTTGATTATTGAGTTAAAGTTAGTTGTTTTTTTTGTAAAAAACATACACTTTTTGCCCTAAAGATTTTCCAAGTATTTTTGTAAGTTCTTCTTCGCTAGCCAATTTAATACGCTTAACCGATTTAAAATGCTTTAATAGTGCTTCGGCAGATTTTTTACCCACACCTGGTATCTGTGTTAAGTTAGAATTCAGCGCCTTTTTACTACGCTTATTGCGATGATGGGTTATACCAAACCTGTGCGCCTCATCTCTTAATTGCTGAATAATTTTTAAAGTTTCTGATCTTTTATCTAAATACAAGGGTACGCTATCTTCTGGATAATACAATTCTTCTAAGCGTTTGGCGATGCCAATTATGGCTATTTTACCACGTAAACCCAGCACCTCTAAACTTTTAACAGCCGAAGACAATTGTCCTTTACCGCCATCAATTATAATGAGTTGTGGCAAGGGTTGCGCTTCGTCTAATAAACGACGATACCTTCTAAAAACAACCTCTTCCATCGAAGCAAAATCATCGGGTCCTACAACCGTTTTTATATTAAAATGACGGTAGTCTTTTTTACTGGGTTTGGCATTTTTAAAAACCACACAGGCCGCCACAGGATTTGTACCTTGTATGTTTGAATTGTCAAAACATTCTATATGAGCAGGCGGTATAGTTAACCTTAAATCTTTTTGCATTTGGGCTAAAATCCGCTTGACATGACGTTCTGGATCAATAATTTTTATTTGTTTAAAACGCTCTTGCCTAAAATAACGCGCATTACGTGTTGAGAGTTCAACTATGCGTTTTTTATCGCCTTGTTTTGGCACAGTCACCTTTAAATCTTCGCCCACATTAACTTTAAAAGGCACAAAAAGCTCTTGAGACTGACTGTTAAATCGTTGCCGAATCTCAACAATACTCAATGTTAAAAGAGCTTTGTCAGTCTCGTTGAGTTTCTTTTTAATTTCGCTTGTATGCGATTGAATTATAGCGCCATTGCTGATTTTTAAAAAATTGACATAAGCAAAACTCTCGTCAGAAATAATAGAAAAAACATCTACATTACTAACGCTTGGGCTTACAACAGTAGATTTAACTTGGTAATTTTTTAACAAAGTTATTTTCTCTTTAATCTGTTGTGCCGCTTCGAATTCTAAACCAGCCGCATGCTGATGCATCCGCTCTTTAAAAGTTTCAAGAGACTTTTTAAAATGACCTTTTATAATATTGCGTATGGCTTGAATATCGTTGTCGTAGTCACTCTCTGCTTGTAAACCTTGGCAAGGGCCTTTGCAATTACCAATATGATAGTCTAAACACAAACTGTACTTTTTTTGGGCAATATTTTTAGGGCTTAAATCGTAAGAACAGGTTCTTAATAAATACAATTCTTTAATCAAGTCGAGTAAAACTTTAACCGTTCTAACCGATGTGTAAGGCCCGAAATATTCTGAACCATCTTGAATAACCCTTCGTGTTAAAAATATACGCGGAAAAGGTTCTTTTTTTATACACAGCCACGGATAGGTTTTATCGTCCTTAAGCATAATATTATACTTAGGCTGGTATTTTTTAATCAGATTATTTTCTAAAAGTAGTGCATCC
>CAZGZH010000035.1:0-8594 GCA_964529645.1 uncultured Flavobacteriaceae bacterium | reverse complement strand
GCTTATTCTAAATTCAATATCAGCTATAATCTCATCACGCCCTTTAGGATCGTCGCTCAAAGAATGGCGTATCGTATCTAAATAACGTCTTAACTTTTGAAAGGCAATTTCGTCTATATGAAAAAATAACCCCCCTAAATTTATATTTATTGTTTTATTCATGATTAAGTATTTTTTGTTTTAGTTATTTTATTTACAGCGGCAACTAAGTCTTGCCAAGTGCCTTCTAAGCCTTTTAAAAATAGTCTTCCATTTTCTGTTAAGGCGTAATATTTTCTAGGTGGACCTGATGTAGATTCTTCCCATCTGTAATTTAACAATCCTGTATTTTTAAGGCGTGTTAATAACGGATATATGGTTCCTTCTACAACTATCAATTTTGCTCCTTTTAATTCGACCAGAATTTCTGAAGTATAAGCATCACCGTGACTTAAAACGGTTAAAATGCAATACTCTAGAACGCCTTTGCGCATTTGAGCTTTTGTGTTTTCTATCTTCATTTTTGTCTTGTTTTAGAAAAGTATTTGCAAAATACTTAAAAGTGTCATAATACAGAGTATTACTAAAGTTAATACACCACTCATAATTTCTTATTTTAAAAAGTTAATAACTAGGGGATATTTATAAAATTCACCACGGCTTGCTTTTATGGCAGCCACTACTATCAAAATAAATTTTGCAATTACCAATACCGATATTAATGATGAGAAACCTACAAATCCAAAAAGATTACCAAAGTTTAAATCGAAATCAAAATGATCAAAATCGCTAAAATGTCTGAAATTTCTAAAAAAGGCGCCAAAAGTAAAAGGTATTAAGGTAATTCCTAAAATAAATGTATAGAGGTAATAACTTAAATTAAAATTTACAGCTTCTCTACCATGTCTATCTAAATTCTCATTACGATCTTTTTTAACATGCCATAATATTAGTGGCAATAAAACACTTCCAAATGGAAAAACATAACCAGCAAAAGCCGAAATATGAATTAAAAAAGCATTATTATTATCGTTATTTGTATTCATAACTTGTTTTATTTAGTATTATTTAATGCAAATATACGTACAAAGGATATTACTATGCAATGCAAAGTACTATATTTTAACATTTATTTAACATTTAGTAGCTTTTAAATTATACGTATATTGTGGCTTAAATTTTTAATTAAAATGTTAAACAACGTCAAAAAAATTAATAGCTTTTTATTCTTAAAACTTCCTTCTGCCTTCTTATGTGGTGTGCGTTTGCGCAGTTTAAATCCTACAACGGCAATAGTTACTGTTAAGCACAGATGGATTAATCAAAATCCTTTTAACTCCATGTATTTTGCTGTACAATCTATGGCTTCAGAACTCTCAACTGGTTCTATGATTATGCAAAAAATAAGTCAGAGTGGTGCCACAATTAATATGCTGGTAACAGACCACAAAGGCGTTTTTACTAAAAAAGCCACTGGTAAAATAACTTTTACCTGTACCGATGGTGCTAAAATAGATGACGCTATTGCTAAGACTTTAAAAGATGGCGAATGGCAAAAAATATCTTTAAAATCTGTTGGCGTAAACGCCGATGGTGTTGAAGTATCTCAATACACATACGAATGGAGCTTACGCGCCAAATTAAACTAGACAATTATGAATGCACACGAAATAGATTATAAAATTCACGGCGAGGAAATGCAATTTGTAGAAATTGAACTCGATCCTCAAGAAGGTGTAGTTGCCGAAAGTGGCAGCTTTATGATGATGGAAGACAACATTACAATGGAAACCATTTTTGGTGATGGTTCTAACCAAAGTGAAGGCGTTTTAGGTAAACTCTTCTCGGCTGGTAAACGACTCTTAACAGGCGAAAGTCTTTTTATGACCATTTTCACAAATGCTGGTCAAGGTAAAAGAAAAGCTTCTTTTGCAGCGCCCTACCCTGGCCGTATTATCCCCATTGATTTACTAGAATACGGCAACAAATTCATCTGTCAAAAAGATGCTTTTTTATGTGCTGCTAAAGGTGTTTCAATAGGTATTGAATTTTCAAAACGATTAGGGCGTGGCCTTTTTGGGGGCGAAGGTTTTATAATGGAAAAACTAGAAGGCGATGGTATGGCCTTTGTTCATGCAGGTGGCACAGTTATAAAAAAAGAACTCAGAAGTGGTGAAAGTTTACGTGTAGATACGGGTTGTATAGTGGGCTTTACGCAAAATATAGATTACGATATTGAATTTGTAGGAGGTATTAAAAATACTTTATTTGGTGGCGAAGGTTTATTTTTTGCACGCTTACGAGGGCCTGGCACTGTATTTATCCAATCGTTACCCTTTAGCCGATTGGCACATCGTGTGTTGGCTTTAGCGCCTAGAACAGGTGGTAAAACCCGTGGAGAAGGCAGTATTTTAGGCGGTCTTGGTGATTTATTAGACGGCGATAACAGAATATAATTAATCAAATTGTCACCCTGTCTCGATAGCTTTTGGGAGAAAAATTTCAAATCAAATGTCACCTTGAGCGCAGTCGAAGGGTCTCTTTTAACTATTTTATTTAACTCATGACCAAACCAATTTCATCAGATTTCCCTTTCGAATCTAAGTTTATCACCATAAACGGCAGTAAAATGCATTACATTGATGTGGGTGAAGGTGATCCCATTTTATTTTTACATGGCAATCCAACCTCTTCTTATTTATGGCGAAATATCATGCCGTACTTAGCAAATAATGGCCGTTGTATTGCGCCCGATTTAATAGGCATGGGCAAATCTGACAAACCCAACATTGGTTATTCTTTCTTTGATCATTATGAGTACTTAAATGCCTTTATAGAAAAACTCAATCTCAAAAATACTACTTTAGTTATACATGATTGGGGCTCGGCTCTTGGTTTTTATTACGCTTATAAACACCCAGACAATATAAAAGGTATTGCTTTTATGGAAGCCATTTACAACACTAGCAAATGGCATGCCATACCCAAAGCAATGAAACGCAGTTTTAAAATGTTACGCACCCCTATTTTTGGTTGGTTTTTGACCAAAGTTCTAAACGTGTTTATTACCAAACTATTGCCCGAAACTGTTTTTAGGAAAATGTCTAAAACAGAATTAGATACTTATGCTGCTCCCTACCCGACTATAAAAAGTCGGAAACCACTACAAGTATGGCCGACTCAAATTCCGTTTGACGGAAAACCAAAAGAAGTGCATCAAGCCGTAACAGCCTATCATAATTGGCTTAAAGAAGCGCCTTTTCCAAAATTGTGTTTATATGTCTCACCTGGCCTTTTAATACGCAAAAAAGATGTGACTTTTATTGAAGAGCATTTTCAAAACACACAAGTTAAAAATGTAGGCAAAGGACTCCATTTTATACAAGAAGACCAGCCTCATAATATCGGTAAAGCCTTGGCATATTGGGTGGAAAAATTATAAAAAGGTGTCACCGCGAGTACAGTGTAACAGCCTCTTTCTCAATAAAAACATTTGGTTAATAATTAGCTTAACCCAGTTACTCTTCTTCCTTTTTAATATCAGCAATAAAACTGGCTAATTGTTTACCATATTTAGACGCTTTTACGTTTTTAGAAAGTGAATTGTTTATGGTATCTAATAAAGTGATATTGGCATTGTATAAATCTGACAAGGCAATATAAGGGGCTACTTCGCTTTTAGAGTGACTTACTGCAAAATTAGTAGCGTACAAATAACGACGCTTAATCAGGTTTTTAGAAACCCTGTCTATACTGTCTAATTGACTTTTATTTTTGGCTTTCTGGGCTTTAAAGTTTAGCTGAATTAAATCGAGTTGTTTATCGTTAAATTGTTTTATCATTTTTTTGTATTGGTCTAATAACTTTTGGGTTTTAGAGCCGCTAATTTTAGCATCTATACCAAACTTTTCTAAACGTGTTGTGATATTTATAGTGCCTTTTTCGCCAAAAAATAGGATTTTTTTATCAGAATTCATCAAAGTTACATAATACATTTCTGGACTTGTAACGTCATCAGACAAGGTGAAGGTATCTGTACCATTTACTACAACAGAATCTGCTGTTATCATTAAAGTATCTGCAACTTTTTGGAGGTAAACTGTTCCTTTTTTAAGCCCTTTTACTTGTACATTAACTTTCATAGAACCCGCTTTCTTGGTGTTACAAGAAAAAACAGTTAACAATACAAGTAATATTAATAGTATGCGTTTCATTGGTGTCAATTTTTGAATTACAAATATCAAACTTTAAATTGATTATAAAAATCTTTAGCTCAAATAAAAATTGAAACAAATTTTAACAATAAAGAGCCTGCCTTGCTAGCTATCTTTATTTGGTGAAGGTTTTTTAGTTGGTAAACGCTTAGCCCTTTTTAAACTGTTGTTAAGCATCCATTCAATTTGTCCATTGGTAGATCTAAACTCGTCTGCTGCCCATTTTTCTATGGCTTTCATCAAGTCTTGGTTAATACGCAATGCAAATGCTTTTTTAGGAGTCATCTTAAATTTTATTTACAAATTGTGAAATCTGTTCTACCAACGCAGTCATAATTGGTAAATCTGGATTGGTATAAGATTGCCTGTTTTCTGTTAAATCGCCTTTTATTTCTTTAAAAATATGATTCATATTTTCGATGATTTTCAGCGTGCTTTTAGGATTTGCTTTATGTAATAATTCGGCATCGGTTACTGGCACCTGAATATCTTTTGAACCATTTATCAGCAATAAAGGAACGCTTATTTTTTTTATCTCCGTTTGCGGATTGTAATGCATCCAATCTCTAATAAAAGGTTGTACTGACGGTCTAAAAATAGACATGAGCATTGGTGGCACATTTTTGACCAAATGACCTTGTTTTAAAGAATCTAAAACCATTTGAGTATCTTTTTCTAAAAAAGGGGCTTGCTTGCTAATTTGTTCAATAAGTATTTGGTCTATAGGACGCCCGGCGCCATCTAAAGAAATATAGGCATCTGTTTGATTGGCTACTAACATCGCCACCAAACTCCCCTGACTGTGCCCCGCTACAATAATTTTAGAGAATCTATCGTCCTTTTTAAAATAACGAATGACGGCTTTGGCATCATCAATAAAATTGCTAAAAATGACATTTTCTTCTTTAAAATCTTTTTGTTTTGCCAACACTATAGCACTTTTATCATAACGATAAGTGGCTATATTTTTATCTAATAAGGCTTCAGCCAAATATTTTGTGGCATTTGTTTGTAATTGCCCTTGATTGCCATTTCTATCAGTTGGTCCTGAACCTGGAATTATAATAACTAATTTGGGTTTTATAGCTTTATCTGGCACTAACAAAGTGCCATTAACTATAATTTTTGCAGAAGGAATAGCAACATCCGTTACTTCTGAATCTTTTGCTTGGCTCCACAAAACACTTGTAACAAACAAGCTTATAAAAAGTAATTTTTTCATTTTGATTTTTTATTTAATATAACAGATACTAGAGCAATAACCACTAAACTGCCAATTGAAACAAACATAATTAAAGGCGAAAACCATTTATCTAATGTTGCTGCGCCTGTACTTTGTGTAATAGCGAGCGTTTTATAAACAATATAATAAAAGATACTCATTACAAATAGATTTGTAAAACGGATAATATGTGTCCCTATGATGTATTGTTGTTTGGCGTTTTGGGGGGTTATTTTTACCAAATAATTAAAATTATGTGGCATTTTATTTAAAAAAAATAACAATAAAAATAATGCCATACCTATTCCTGGTAACAGCCAAATCATCTGTTTATTGCCGTATTCATTTACTTCTCCAGCGGCATTAAAGTGTATAGGGATTTTAGCGGGTAAGTCTGCATAATTTTGAAAAACAGTAACCCATATCAAAACCACTAAAACCAACGATAAGGCATCTACAATTTTGTCTAAGGCTGTAGGCTCTATTTTTATGCGCGGTCTGTTTTCATATTTCTTAAAAAGATTTATAAAACCCATAATATAAGTTATTCCTTTTTATCTTCTTTTTTAACACCCGTTAAACTAAAAGCAGCCCCTAAAGCTACACCAACACCAACGCCTATGGCTATATTTTTTAAAGCAACACCAAGAGCTACGCCAATGGCTATTCCAATAAAAATGCCGTTTTTACGATTTTTCATATTCACATTATTTAATTACTCTTATTCGTATTATTTCTAAAATTTAATAAATCAAAAGCGGCGCCTAAAGCGACACCAACACCTGCACCAATAGCAACATTCTTTAAAACAAACCCTATTACTACTCCTAATAGTAAACCAAAAACTACCCCCTTTTTTGAGAATTTATTTTTCATATATCCTCTTCAATTAGTTCGTCCTATTTTTATCACGTTCTAACATGATTTTTGTAAAAATGCCACTATCACTAGCTGTACTTACAACACGCCAACCTTCACGCCCAAACTGATTTAAGGATTCTTCTAAATCAACATCTTTTGGGAATAAGCCTTTTATTTTAAATATTTTATACTCTTTCATTTATTTAATTTTAATGATTTAAAGTCCCTGTATTCAATACCGGACTGGCGTCTTTATCAGAACACAAGACCACCATTAAATTACTTACCATAGCGGCTTTGCGCTCTTCGTCTAACTCAACAATATTGTTTTGTTTTAAATGTGCTAAAGCCATTTCTACCATACTTACAGCGCCTTCAACAATTTTATGACGCGCAGCAATAATAGCTGTCGCTTGTTGACGCTTCAACATGGCTTGGGCAATTTCTTGTGCGTAAGCCAAATAAGCAATTCGTGCCTCTAGGACTTCTATACCCGCAATTTCTAAGCGTTCTTCTATTTCTTCTTCTAAGGCTTTACTTACTTCATTTAAACTAGAACGCAAGGTAATGGCCTCTTTTGAACCTTCGTCTTCAAAATTATCGTAAGGATACATGCTTGCTAATTTACGTACAGCAGCATCACTTTGCACACGGACAAAATTTTCGTGATTATCAACTTCAAAAGCGGCTTTATAGGTATCGCTTACTCGCCAAACCAGAATAGTACTAATCATTATAGGATTCCCCAGTTTGTCGTTTACTTTAACACGTTCGCTGTCAAAATTACTCGCTCTAAGCGATATGAATCGTTTTTTATAAAGCGGATTAGCCCAATAAAAACCATTTTCTTTAACAGAACCAATGTACTTACCAAAAAGCAATAAGACTTTTGATGTATTTGGGTTGACTAAAAAGAAGCCCGGAACAGCAAATATAAAAACGACAATAAGTAACACAAATAACACATTTTCAAAACGTGCAATCCCAAAAATACCCAATGCTAAACATAAAATACTGATGAATAACATAGCATAACCACTCGAAGGTTTAATTATTTTTTCTTCTTTCATAATAAATTTATTTTGATATTATTTTGATATCACAAATATAAACTAATTTTTATGTTATTTCCAAATTTTGTAATGATTTATTTATACCTTAGCAAAAAGATTTTATTATGATTAGCAAATTAAAAATAGCCCTATTAGCCCTTACATTAAGTATTACAAGCAGTCACGCCAAAGCGACGTATTGGGGTGCCACAGGTCATAGAACAGTGGGCAAAATAGCCGAAAAATACCTTACTAAAAAGGCTAAAAAAGCTATATCAAATTTATTAGATGGCCATACGCTTTCTTTTTACAGCACTTTTGCTGATGAGATAAAGTCTGATAACAAATACCGCAAATACTCTCCTTGGCATTATGTTAATTTTAAATTTGATGAAAAGTACAATCCGTCAACGGCCAGTAAAAAAGGCGATTTAATTCAAGGTATTAACACCTGTGTCAAAATTTTAAAAGATCCTTCAGTTACAAAAGCCGACAAGGCTTTTCACTTAAAATTACTCATTCATTTTATAGGCGATTTACATCAACCTCTTCACGTTGGTCATGCCGAGGATCGTGGGGGCAATGACATAAAAGTTAAATGGTTTAACAAACCCAGCAACCTACATCGTGTTTGGGACAGCGAAATGATTACTAGTTACAAAATGAGTTATACCGAATTGGCTAAAAACGCCAATAAACTTTCAAAAGCACAAGTACAAGCCTTACAAAAAGGCAGTATTTTAGACTGGGTTTACGACTCGCAAGCACTGGCTAAAAAAGTATATGCTTCTGCTAAAAATGGCAACAAGTTGCACTACCGTTACTCTTATGATTATTTAAAAACAGTACGTTTACAGTTGCAAAAAGGTGGTGTGCGTTTGGCGAAAGTACTGAATGATATTTTTGGATAAATTTGGAAATTGCAATTTGCGACCTCGAGTTGGGGAGGAAAAAGGAATTCCATGATTGGAGGAGTCAATTTGTCACCTCTATTTCAAAAGATAAGTAAGATTAAATTAAACCTTTTTGGTGAATTAATTCAATAACCTCTCCATAATCAAAAGCCAGCGCCAGTTGTTTGGCTTCTTTGTAATTAAACCAACCAAAGTCAGTTACCTCTTCTTCTTGTATTTTTATAGTACCCGACCAAGAGCCCAAAAAGCGGTATAAAAAACGGTTTTTCCAAGTTGCAGTTGCGAGTATTTCGGTAGGTGTAAAATTGAGGTTAACTTCTTCTTTAACTTCACGAATAACATTTTGCTCGGT
>CAZGZH010000034.1:0-8600 GCA_964529645.1 uncultured Flavobacteriaceae bacterium | reverse complement strand
AGTTAAATGTTTTTTGGGAATCTGCTAAAAAGTTAGACTAAACTCTAAATAGTAATGCTATGCAAATAAAAGATATTACCGATTATTTAGAAAAACTAGCCCCATTAAATTTGGCTGAAGATTTTGACAATGTAGGGCTGTTAGTGGGCTCTTATCAAACAAATGTCACGGGCGTTTTGGTTACTTTAGACACTTTAGAATCTGTTGTAGAAGAGGCTATTGCTAAAAAATGCAATCTCATTGTGAGCTTTCATCCTATTATTTTTAACGGTCTTAAAAAAATAAACGATGCGTCATATGTTGAACGTGTTGTAACAAAAGCCCTTAAAAACAATATTGCTATTTACAGTATGCACACCGCTTTAGACAATGTTATTGAAGGTGTTTCGGGCAAAATGGCAAGCATTTTAGGTTTAAAAAATTGTCAAATATTGGTCCCTAAAGCCAATACTATAAAAAAATTAACAACCTACGTGCCACTAGAAGATGCCGATAAAGTCCGCACGGCTTTATTTGACGCTTCAGCAGGAAATATTGGTAATTACGACAATTGTAGTTTTAATGTAGAAGGCAAAGGCACTTTTAAAGGCAACGAAAATACACATCCAACAATTGGTGTAAAAGGACAATTACACACAGAAAATGAGATACAAATAAACGTCACTTTTCAATCACATTTAGAAGCAAATATCTTAAAAACGCTGTTTGACGTCCATCCTTACGAAGAAGTAGCTTACGAAATTACAGGTTTGCACAATAAAAATCAGAAAATTGGGATGGGGGTTGTAGGCACTTTAGAAACCTCAATAAAAGCAACGAAATTTTTAAATATTTTAGCTAAAAAATTCAATAGTAAAGGCATTAGACACTCCAAATTATCAGACAAAAACATTTCTAAAGTCGCTGTTTTAGGGGGCTCAGGAAGTTTTGCAATAGAAGCGGCTAAAAAAGCTAAAGCAGATGTTTATGTAACAGCCGATTTAAAATATCACGACTTTTTTAAAGCAGAAAATGCGGTTCTTTTAGTGGATATTGGTCATTTTGAAAGTGAGCAGTTTACAAAAAATTTAATTGTAGATTATCTTACAAAAAAATTCCTTAATTTTGCAATCGTTTTATCAGAAATAAATACAAATCCTATCACCTATTTTTAGTTATGGCAAAAAGCAAAGAAGTAACGGTTGAAGAAAAATTAAGAGCCCTTTACGATTTACAATTAATTGACTCAAGAATTGACGAAATTAGAAACGTTCGTGGCGAACTTCCGTTAGAAGTAAGAGACTTAGAAGATGAAATTGCAGGTTTAAACAAACGTTTATCTAATTTAAATAACGATGTTGAAAATCTTGATATTGAGATTTCTAACAAAAAAATAGCCATTGAAGAAGCAAATACTTTAATGAGCAAGTACACAGAACAACAAAAAAATGTGCGCAATAACCGCGAATTTGACTCTTTATCTAAAGAAATTGAATTCCAAACATTAGAAATTCAATTGTGCGAAAAACGCATTAATGAGTTTGGTGCCAAAATTGAGCAAAAGAAAGTAGTTATTGCAGAAACTGAAGAAAAAATTGCAGAACGCAATACACATCTTAGTCATAAAAAGGCAGAACTTGATGCCATTATTGCAGAAACTAATAAAGAAGAAAGTTTATTACTTTCTAAATCTAAAGAATTTGGTGCACTAATAGACGAACGCCTATTAAAAGCATATAACCGTATTCGTTCTAATGTGCGCAATGGTTTAGCTGTTGTATCTATAGATCGTGGCGCTTCTGGAGGATCATTTTTTACAATTCCACCACAACGTCAAGTTGAGATTTCTACACGTAAAAAAGTTATTACAGACGAGCACAGTGGTCGCATTTTAGTTGATGCTGCTCTAGCCGAAGAAGAAAAAGCTAAAATAGAAGCTTTATTGAGTTAAACTATTTTTAATAAAATGAAAGCTCCTTTTAAAGGGGCTTTTTTTATATCCAATTTAATTTCATTCAAGTTTTCTATATCTATCAGCACATATTTCGTCACAACCAGAATAACCATCTGCCATAAGAAAAGTTAGAAACAGCTTTTTATTTTCAATAAAATAACTAAATAATTGTGTATTTCCTTCAGAACATTTCATAGAAATTACATCTAAATTATGAAACTGCTCTGCATTTTCTAATACTTCAAATTTTCCAAAAACACAATCAATCTTGCTATTTAAAATTTCAAAAGAGCCATCATTTTTAAAATTAATAGTTTGTCCATTTGTTACTGGATTAACTATTTCTGACGCCCCATTAGAAGTAATACTTGCTTCTAATTGCCAAGCTCCAATAACGATATTATCAGAATTTTGAGTTAAATCTTTTTTAGTACAACTTAAAAAAAATAAAAACGATATTAAAATTAGGGTATTAAATTTCATAATGTGTAATTTAATGCTTTAATAAACTTATATCAAAAGTATTCAATATAACATTTTAATTATCTGACAAATATCAGTTTAGAAAATACTGTAAAACATTAGCCACAATATAGGAATGCCCTCAACCCAAAAAGCACTGTAATATTTGTTTTGATTTATGCCAGCTTTTAATAACAAGGCTGCTAAGCTAATCGCAATAAAAATTGTAATCCAAAAACTATGAGTTCCAAAAATGTAGCTTTCGATTAAAACTGATAAACTTAAAAACACAAGCCCTACTATTTTGACGTTTCTAAGACCTAACAAATGAGGTAAAGTCAGTAAATTTTTAGAATCATATGGCATATCTCTTATATCAAAAGGGAGGGTTAAAACCACAACAAATAAAAAGCGTTGTAAGAACAACCATAAGACCTTTTCGCTAAAAATACCGAACTGTATTAAGGGAAATAAAACAGTTATGCCTGCCCAAGATAAAGCAATAATAAATATTTTTAAAGCCGGTAAATTTCTCAAATTTAGACTTTGCGATAGGCGCTTTGGCAAAACATATAAGAACGTTAAAAATGTAAAGGGTACTAAAACTAAAATAGCTTTTAGCGTTAAATTAATTGCAAAAATTGAGGCTCCTAGCAAAGACAAAGCACTTAGTAAAAAGAGAGCACTTTTATTGTTTTGCAACCATAAAGACAACCATGATTTTATATTTTTTTTTCGCATCAAACGGATATAATTGTAAGATGCAACTGTTGCAAAAAAAACAAAAAGAGGGATAACATTAGTATTATTCTGCCAATTCAACAAACTTAATTTAGTCAAGCTAAAACAAGCTAAAGCCACATGTATATTGCTGAATATATAAAAATCTACTATTTTTTTAAAGGTTTTCACTGTACAAATATACACGTAAATTCCACTTAATTAAGCTATTATTTTAACAGCCTATAAACGCATATTTTTATTAAAATTGAGTACTTTTGAACCACTTTAAATTAAAAGTCAGAAAGTATGAAAACATCAGCTTTTGCATCAAGGCATATCGGCCCAAACAGCTCTGAATTAAATAAAATGTTAGCGGTTATAGGCGTCAATTCTTTAGAAGATTTAATAGATAAAACCATCCCAAATAATATAAAATTAAAACAAGATTTAGATTTACCAAGTGCTATGTCTGAATATGAGTTTACAAATTTTATTCAAAACCTAGGCAACAAAAATAAACTGTATAAAACCTATATTGGATTGGGGTATCATCCTACTATTTTACCAGCCGTTATTCAACGCAATATTTTCGAAAACCCAAGTTGGTACACTTCATACACACCCTATCAAGCAGAGATTTCTCAAGGACGTTTAGAAGCCTTACTCAACTACCAAACCATGGTTTGCGATTTAACAGGGTTTACCTTGGCAAATTCTTCTTTATTAGACGAAGCTACTGCTGCTGCCGAAGCAATGATTATGTTATTTAACGCCCGCAGTCGTTCTCAGAAAAAAGAAAATCTCAATACTTTTTTTGTCGATGATAATGTTTTACCACAAACCAAAGCTGTTTTAGAAACACGTTCTGCCCCTTTGGGTATTAATTTGGTTTTTGGTGATATAAACAAAGTCGATTTTTCTGATAATTCGTATGGTATAATGTTACAATACCCAGGTAAATATGGACAAGTTAACGATTTTTCTGGCTTAATAGAAAAGGCACATCAGAATGACGTAAAAGTTGTTATGGCTGCTGAGTTAATGAGCTTGGTCTTGTTAAAATCACCCGCTGAAATGGGCGCTGATGTAGCCGTAGGTACTACCCAAAGATTTGGTATTCCTATGGGTTATGGTGGGCCCCATGCCGGTTATTTTGCCACTTCAGAAACTTATAAACGTCAGATTCCTGGGCGTATTATTGGCGTATCAAAAGACGCCCAAGGCCACCGGGCTTTACGTATGGCTTTACAAACAAGAGAGCAACATATTAAACGTGAAAAAGCCACGTCAAATATTTGTACGGCGCAAGTTTTACTGGCTGTTATGGCGGGCATGTACGCCGTGTATCACGGTGCAGAAGGCTTAAAAAGCATTGCTAAAAAAATTCATTCGCTGACAAACATCCTTAATGGCGCTGTATTGCAAATGGGTTTAAATCAGTTAAATACTGCTGTTTTTGACACTTTACAAATTAAAGTTTCTGATGCTGATAAAATAATATCACTAGCCGAAAATTCAGAAATAAACTTTTTATACATCGACAAAACAACAATTGGCATTTCGTTAAACGAAACAACTTCTTTAGAAGATGTCAAACAAATTGTAGCCCTTTTAGCTAAGTCTGAAGGTAAAAATGTTCCAAATATTACAGACTATGTAGAGACATCATCCCTTTCAAAAGATCTAAAAAGAACAAGCACTTTCTTAACAAATAACGTTTTTAATAAATACCATTCAGAGACAGAAATGATGCGTTATATTAAAAAACTTGAACGCAAAGACATTTCACTAACACACTCTATGATTTCTTTAGGCTCTTGTACCATGAAATTAAATGCCGCTACAGAAATGTTGCCCTTGAGTTTTGCTAATTGGCATGCCATTCATCCTTTTGTGCCTTTAAATCAGGCTGCAGGTTATCAAGAAATGTTGGCAGATTTAGAACACTCTCTCAACATTATTACTGGTTTTGCCGCCACATCATTACAACCCAATTCTGGGGCACAAGGCGAATATACAGGTTTAATGGTCATACGCGCTTATCATAAATCTAGAGGAGATAGTCATAGAAATATTGCACTAATTCCTGCATCTGCTCACGGTACAAATCCGGCATCTGCTGTTATGGCAGGCATGAAAGTTGTAGTAACTAAAACAACGCCAGAAGGTAATATTGACGTGGCCGATCTTAAAGAAAAAGCCGAACTACACAAAGATAATTTAGCCGCTTTATTAGTCACTTATCCCTCAACACACGGTGTTTTTGAAACGGCTATTACAGACATCACAAAAATTATTCACGATAATGGCGGACAGGTTTATATGGATGGTGCTAATATGAATGCACAAGTGGGCTTGACAAATCCAGCTACCATTGGGGCTGATGTATGTCATTTAAATTTACATAAAACTTTTGCCATTCCTCATGGTGGTGGCGGTCCTGGTGTTGGTCCCATTTGTGTTGCCAAACATCTTGCCCCTTTTTTACCTACCAATCCTATCGTAAAAACAGGAGGAGATAAAGCTATTCCGGCGGTTTCTGCAGCGCCTTGGGGCTCTGCTTTGGTAGATTTAATTTCTTATTCTTATATAAAAATGTTAGGTAGTAAAGGTTTAAAACTGGCCACAAGTTATGCTATTTTAAACGCCAATTATTTAAAAACTGCTTTAGAAGATGATTTTCCTACTTTATACTCGGGCGAAAACGGGTTTGTTGGTCACGAAATGATATTAGATTTTAGACATATAAAACCGCAATATGGCATTGATGTAACAGATGTTTCTAAACGTTTAATGGATTTTGGGTTTCACGCCCCTACGCTGTCATTTCCTGTTCACGACACTTTAATGGTTGAGCCAACCGAAAGTGAGAACAAAGCCGAATTAGACAGGTTTATCGCTACTTTAAAAGCTATAAAACAAGAAATTGTAGCTTATAAAGCAGGTGAAGATGCTGCTTTAAAAAATGCGCCTCATACCGAGGCGGTTATTACAGCAGATAATTGGCCTTTTACTTATGGCAGACAACACGCCGCTTTTCCGCTTGATTTTATAAAAGAAAATAAATTTTGGCCAAGTGTAAGCCGCGTTGATGACGGTTATGGCGATAGAAATTTAATTTGCACTTGTAATCCTATTGAAGATTATATAGATTAAATTATCATCTATCCTATTTTTTAGAATTTTTATACAGCTATTTCGATTTAGTATAATTTTTAGCACGATTTGGGTATAATCCTTTTAAAATAGTATTTTTGCGAACTAACTTTTTTTACAACTAGCATTTTGATGAAGAAGATTACAAAGAAAACCTATTTAGATTGGTATAAAAATATGCTCTTTTGGCGCAAGTTTGAAGACAAATTAGCGGCTGTCTATATTCAGCAAAAAGTGAGAGGTTTTTTACACCTTTACAACGGACAAGAGGCTATTTTGGCTGGAGCACTTCACGCTTTAGATCCCAAAAAAGACAAAATGATTACGGCTTATCGCAACCATGTACAACCTATTGGCATGGGTGTTGACCCAAAGCGGGTTATGGCAGAATTGTACGGAAAAGCCACAGGTACTTCTCAAGGTTTAGGCGGGTCTATGCATATTTTTTCTAAAGAACACAATTTTTTTGGTGGCCACGGTATTGTAGGGGGTCAAATTCCGCTAGGCGCTGGTTTGGCTTTCGCCGATAAATACTTTGACAGAAAAGCGGTAACGCTTACCTATTTTGGTGATGGTGCGGCACGTCAAGGCGTGCTTCATGAAACTTTTAATATGGCTATGAACTGGAAGTTACCTGTTGTTTTTATTTTAGAAAACAACGGTTACGCTATGGGAACATCAGTTGCTAGAACGGCTAATCACGAAGAAATTTGGAAACTTGGTTTGGCTTACGAAATGCCTAGCAAATCGGTTGACGGTATGAATCCCGTTAAGGTTGCCGAAGCGATTTACGAAGCAGCAGAACATGCCAGAAGTGGCAAAGGACCCGTATTTTTAGAGATGAAAACCTATCGCTATCGCGGTCACTCAATGAGTGATGCACAACATTATCGCACAAAAGATGAGGTTGCCAAATACAAAGAAATAGATCCTATAAAGCAAGTCTTAGCGGTTATAGAAGAAAAAAAATACGCTACAGAGCAAGAGATTAAAGATATCAATCAGGCCGTAAAAGAAGAAGTAGCGGCTTGCGAAAAATTTGCAGAAGAATCGCCTTATCCAGATAAAAACTTATACCGCGATGTGGTTTATCAACAAGAAAATTATCCTTTTTTAAAACATAGACTTTAATACAATTATTTATGGCAGAAATAATAACAATGCCCCGATTGAGTGATACCATGACAGAAGGTGTTGTGGCTGTATGGCATAAAAAAGTAGGAGATGTCATTTCTGAAGGAGATATTCTTGCTGATATTGAAACTGACAAAGCCACAATGGAGTTCGAATCGTTTCACGAAGGAACTTTACTTTATATTGGAATTCCAGAAGGCGAAGGTGCTGCAGTAGATTCTTTACTCGCCATAATAGGTGATAAATCTGATGATATTGAAGCCCTTTTAAAAGAACACAATAGCGTTGTAGCCAAAGCGACTCCTACAACTGAAACAGTTAAAGAAGAAACACCGCAACATGTAGTCCTTAAAAAAACTGAAAATATTGTAAATACACCCGTTGCTGCAAAGCCTGTAAAATCTTCGTCTAATGGACGTATTTTTGCCTCGCCTTTGGCTAAAAAATTGGCGCAAGAAAAAGGTATTTCTTTAAATACTATTGCCGGCAGTGGCGAAAATGGGCGTATTGTAAAAAGTGATATAGAGAATTATAAAGCAAGTGCTAATGTTGCTAGCCCTGCGTTTGTAACGACTACAACAGAAAGTTTTGAAGAGATTAAAAACTCTCAAATGCGTAAAGCCATTGCCCGTGGCTTAGCGGCTTCAAAATTTACAGCACCACATTATTATTTATCTATTTCTTTAGATATGGATAATGCTATTGCTTTTAGACAACAAGCTAACTCAATGCCCAATACTAAAATTTCTTTTAACGATTTAGTGGTAAAAGCAGCAGCTGTAGCCTTGCGTTCTCATAAGCAAGTCAACTCGCAATGGACAGACGAGAGTATGATTATTAACAATCATATTCATATTGGTGTGGCTGTAGCCGTAGAAGATGGCTTAGTAGTACCCGTTATTAAATTTGCCGATCAAAAAACCATGCCCCAAATTGGTACAGAAGTGAAAGAATTGGCTGGTAAAGCGCGTTCTAAAAAGATTCAGCCGCAAGACATGGCAGGCAGTACGTTTACAGTGTCTAACTTGGGTATGTTTGGCATAGAAGATTTTACATCGATTATTAACGCCCCAAACTCGGCTATTTTATCTGTGGGCACTATTACACAACAACCTGTTGTTAAAAACAACCAAATTGTTATTGGCAATATTATGAAAGTCACTTTAGCCTGCGACCACCGCACTGTTGACGG
>CAZGZH010000033.1:0-8713 GCA_964529645.1 uncultured Flavobacteriaceae bacterium | reverse complement strand
TCTATCAAATAACCATTAGTTTTAGTTAAATATAATCAAATTATAAATCTACAACCACAAATTCTGACAGACTTTGTATCTTTGAGTATTTATATAAACCTATGACATTAAACTTAACAAAACCCATTGTATTTTTCGATTTAGAAACAACAGGTATTAATATTACCAAAGATCGTATTGTAGAAATAGCTATTTTAAAAGTGTTTCCAAATGGCAATAAAGAAAGTAAAACATGGTTGGTAAACCCCGAAATTGAGATTCCTAAAGAAGCCTCAGACATTCACGGTATTACAAATGAGCAAGTGGTAACAGAACCTACCTTTAAAGAACTCGCGCCACAGATAACCGAAATGATTAAAGGTTGCGATCTGGCCGGATTTAATTCTAACCGTTTTGATATTCCCCTTTTAGCGGAAGAAATGCTCCGCGTTGAAGCCGATTTCGACATGAAAAATCGTGCAACAGTTGACGTACAGGTCATATTTCATAAAAAAGAACAACGCACTTTAAGTGCTGCCTATAAATTTTATTGCAAAAAAGATTTAGAAAACGCCCACTCGGCTATGGCAGATACCACAGCTACCTACGAAGTTTTATTGGCTCAACTCGAAAAATATGACGATTTAGAAAATAATATAGAATTTCTAGATACCTTTAGTCATCATAAAAAGAATGCCGATTTTGCTAATATGATAGTCTTTGATAAAGACGACGATGAGTGTTTTAATTTTGGCAAACACAAAGGTAAAAAAGTAACCGAAGTCTTAGAAAAAGAACCTGGTTATTACGCATGGATACAGAATGCCGATTTTCCGCGATACACAAAAAAAGTGCTGACAGCCATTAAATTGCGAAGTCTAAATACCAATTCACATAAATAAATTATAAATACTGTCATTCTGATCAACCGAAAGGAAGTGAAGAATCTCAAATTGTAAATTTTAAAACCAAATAACAAAAACTAAACAACTCAAAACTAAGAACTCAAAACTCAAAACTTCTATGCTTGTTCCTTTTAACACATTACCCCCAAAATCAAGAATTTGGATATACCAATCTAACAGAACTTTTAAGGATGTAGAAATCTCAGAAATAGCAACTATTATAGAACCCTTTTTAGAAAATTGGCAACGCCACGGACAAGATTTACAGGCGTCGTATAAAGTTATTTATAAGCAATTTATTGTGATTGCTGTAGACGAAAACAATGAAGTTTCGGGTTGTTCTATTGATGCTTCAATGCATGTTATGCAACAAATTGAACAGCAATTTAAAGTCGATTTAACCGATAAGTTGCAAGTGGCCTTTAAAAATGGCGATAATATTAATACTGTTTCTTTAGCAGATTTTAAAAAGTATGTCGGGCTCAATAAAATAACCTCAGACACCGTTGTATTTAATAATATGGTGGATAGTATTGAGGGTTTGCAAAATAAATGGGAAGTACCAGCTAAACTAAGTTGGCACAAAAGGTTTTTTAAATAATAGAGTCACTTATGCGCTTAAAGTTTTTTAGTTTATTTCTTCTTTTGTTTTGTGCTATAACTATTCAGGCACAAACCGATCCTTTGCTTGCATCAGATAAAGATAAGCAACAACAATGGGTAGATAGTGTCTATAAATCTATGACACTGAATGAAAAAATTGGACAACTATTTATGTTACCAGCCTATTCCAATAAAAATAAAAAGCACGTCAATTTTGTTAAAAAACTAATAAAGAAATATCATATAGGCAGTCTTATTTTTATGCAAGGCACACCTACAAAACAAGCCACACTCACAAATAATTATCAAGCCCTTTCAAAAGTACCTTTGCTAATTGGTATTGATGCCGAGTGGGGTTTAAATATGCGTTTGCAAAACACGTATCGTTTTCCGTGGAATATGACTTTAGGTGCTGTGCAAGACGACAACTTAATAACGCAATTTGGCAAACGCGTAGGAGAGCAATGCAAACGTTTGGGCATTAACCTTAATTTTGCACCAGTTGTAGATGTTAATACGAATCCTAAAAACCCAATTATTGGCAACCGTTCATTTGGGCAAAATCCTCAAAATGTTTCGGCAAAAGCTTTGGCTTTTATGAAAGGCATTCAGAGTGAACATATTTTAACATCGGCTAAACATTTTCCAGGTCACGGCGATACTTCTGCCGATTCTCATAAAACCTTGCCTACCGTTTTACACAGCAAAGCATACATAGATAGTGTCGATTTAAAACCTTATAAAGAGCTTATAAATAATGGGTTAACAGGCGTTATGGTGGCACATTTAAACGTGCCCAGTCTGGTAAAAACACCAAATTTACCAACGTCTTTATCTAAAGAGGTTGTAACCGGATTGCTGAAAAAAGATTTGGGTTTTAAAGGATTAATTTTTACCGATGCTCTCAATATGAAAGGTGTTGCCAATTTTGGCAAATCGACAACAGTTGATTTAAAAGCCTTTGAAGCGGGTAATGATGTGATGATGTTTTCGGCTAATATTCCTAAAGCTATTAAAAAAATAAAAAAAGCCATTTTAAAAGGGGATGTTTCTAAGAGTCGTTTAGAAAGTTCTGTTAAAAAGATTTTAAAAGCCAAATATTGGGTGGGCTTAAATAATTACAAAGCCATTGATTTGACTAATCTTCAAAATGATTTAGTAACTATTAATGACGAAATATTGCATAGAAAATTGGTTAATAAATCTATTACCTTGGTGAAAAACGAGTTCAATTTAGTACCTATTGCCGATGTAACACAAAAAATAGCCTATGTAAAATTAGGCGATGCTTCTAATGATACTTTTGTAGAAACTTTGCAAAAATATACCCGTGTTGATGTGATATCAGGTAAAAATGCAGCTCAGATAAACACTAAATTACAAGTCTATGATGTAGTTATTGTGGGCTATCATAAAAGTAATGTCAGTCCGTGGAAAAGTTATAAATTTTCTGAGTCTGAACTTAAAACACTCCAATTGATTGCCAGAGACAACAAAGTTATATTAGATGTTTTTGCCAGTCCGTATGCGCTTTTGCAAATCAAAACATTTACCGATATCGAATCGGTTGTAGTATCCTATCAAAACAGTAAAATAGCCCAAAGTATTTCGGCTCAAATACTTTTTGGCGCACTACAAACCATTGGTAAATTACCCGTAAGTATCAATGATGATTTTGCTGTAGGACAGGGCATTGTGACTAAAAAATTAAACCGTTTATCTTACGGCATTCCCGAGGAAGTGGATATGAGTAGCTCTCAATTAGCGCGTATTGATTCTATGGCACAAGCTGTTTTATCCGAAAAAATGGCACCTGGGATGCAAGTTTTGGTGGCTCGTAATAGCAAAGTCGTCTTTCAGAAAAGTTATGGTTTTTATACCGATAAAAAACACGAAAAGGTAAACAATAACAGTCTTTACGATTTGGCTTCATTGACAAAAATTTTAGGGGCCTTACCTTTGGTGATGAAAGCCTACGAAGAAGGTAATTTTAATTTAGAAACACGTTTAGATGCCCTTTTCCCCGTCTTAGTGGGGAGCAATAAAGACACTGTAACTGTAAAAGAAGCTTTGTCTCATGTTGGTCGTTTAAAATCTTGGATTCCATATTATTTAAAGACTATTGATACTGTAACACATCAACCTTTAGCTAAGTATTATCGTTCTGTAAAATCTAAAAAATACAGTATTTCTGTAGCCAAAAACCTCTATTTAAGAACAGATTATACCGATAGTATTTACAAGGCTATAGCCGATGTACCGCAACGCGAAGAGGGGGGGTATAAATACAGTGGTTTGGTGTTTTATTTGTTTAAAAAATACTTTGAAGACTTATATAACAAGCCCATGCAAACTTTAGATGCGCAATATTTTTATAAGCCGCTAGGAGCTCAAAATCTGACTTATTTACCACTTCAAAGATTTGACAGTAGTAGAATTGTCCCAACCGAAAAAGACACCTATTACCGTCATCAATTATTACGCGGCTATGTACACGATATGGGTGCCGCTATGATGGGCGATGTAAGTGGTAATGCGGGGCTATTCTCAAATGCCAATGACGTAGCCAAAATGATGCAAATGTATCTTCAAAAGGGTTCTTATGGTGGTAAGCGTTATTTTAAAGCTAAAACTATTGATACTTTTAATCATAGGTATTACGAAAAAGACAGCGTGCGTCGTGGTTTGGGTTTTGACAAGCCACAACTCAATCCAGAAGTTTTAGCCACTTGTGGATGTGTATCTGCTCAAAGTTTTGGGCATAGTGGTTTTACGGGTAATTTTGCTTGGGCTGATCCTGAAAGTGGGATAGTGTATGTATTTTTATCAAATCGTGTTTATCCCACAATGGCAAACACCATCTTAGCTGATAAAGACGTACGTACCAAAACACAACAAATAATTCAGGAGGCCATTATAAGGCACGATAGGGTACCCATTTTAGTAAAAAAGCCAAACTAAAATAAGTCAGTAAAAAATACAAACTGTAATTTAATCCGTAAAAATAATAAACTGTAAAAGTTTGAATTAGACAGAAAAGAGGTACTAAAACTATAAGAACGGCCAATCTAAAAGTACCTATAAATATTTCATCTTTTATTTTGGGTTTGATAAGCTTCCAAATAATAAAAGGTAACCAATTTATGAAAGCATTGAGCACATATACTATTTTAAACCAAATAGTGTTTTTTTTCTTTTTCAGATTTGGTTTAGGGCTTAAATCTTCTAACAATTTATTGGTAGCAACAGGATCTAAAAAATTGGGATTTAATGCCTCTAGTTGTGTCATTTTAGCGTCGTAGCTTTCTAAATCTTCAATATGTGTGGTTAGTTTTTTGAGTTCGTCTCTTGTTTTAGCAACCAATTGTCTGGTAGATGCATGAATGTCATTTTCATCATAAAAATGATTTGCTAAAAACGCTTTGCCATAATACAGAGAAATACTGTGCGGATAATTGATATGCTCATCGAAATTAATACCCACAGGTACAATGTAAATATTGAGGTTTTTGTATTTGTTTAAAGTCCCAAAAATTATGCGGGTAAAGCCCTTACTTAAATTCCTGACGCGGCGGTTTAAATGATGATCGCCTTCAGGAAAAACAGCAATAGATTTTTTAGCTTTTAAAAGGTCATAACAATTTTCAAAAACTTCATGGTTTTTAGTGATAGTTTGCCAACCATCACGGACACGGTACACGGGAATCATTCTAATAGTATTTAAAAATCTCTTTACAAGTGGATTTTTAAAGACAGAGGCACGTGACAAAAAATAAGACTTTCTCTTATTGGTAACAGCCAAACTAATGGAATCTAAAAAAGCGTTTTCGTGATTGACTACAAATAGAACCGCTTCATTTTTAGGGATATTTTCTCTACCTACTAAGATTATTTTTTTGAAATAGAAAAATAGTATCGTTCTAACATAGGCTCTAAGAAGTAAATATAAAGCCATTATTTAATTTTTTTGTTAGCCCAAAAAAAGCCCAAACTCAAACCCGAAATAATATGCCAAATACCCCAAGTAGCCGCAATTAAAGCCATCCCGCCAAGGCCTTTAAAAAAGGTAAATATGAGCAAAAGCCCCAATCCAGAATTTTGAATACCTGTTTCTATAGCTAAAGTGCGTTGATTTCTTTTAGATAATTTAAAGATTTTGGCCGTAAAAAAACCTGTTGAAATAGCGACTAAATTATGTAGAATAACCAAACCTAAAACAACAAATATATATTGTTTAAGGACTGCAAAATTACTAATTATAGCTGCGCAAACTAAAGCTATAAAGAGTGTTATTGAGAAGAATTTTAAGGGCTTCGCTGCTTTTTTAGAAAACGTTGGTAAGTAATTGTTACAGGTCATTCCTAAGATAAGTGGGATGCCTAAAATTAGAGCTATAACGTTTATTAAATCATAAGGATTTAGCGCAATTGTCTTTAATATTTTAGCAGTGGGCGGATAAAAATTACTCCACAATTCAAAATTAAAAGGTGTTAAAAACATAGCCAATAAGGTGGCAAATGCTGTTAGACTGATTGAAAGTGCAGAATTGCCTTTGGCCAATTTTGTCATAAAATTTGAAATGTTACCACCCGGGCAAGCGGCTACCAAAAACATGCCTAAAGCAATACTGGGTTGTGGTTTAATAAGGATTACCAAGACATAAGTCAGCGCTGGTAATAGAATAAATTGCGATAAAAACCCAATAACAATGGGTTTGGGTTTGTTGACTAATAATTTAAAGTCAGATACTTTTACGTCTAGCGCTACCCCAAACATTATTATAGCCAAGCTAAAGTTTAATAGCCAAACGGTATCTTGACTAAAATTGACTTGGGCGTTGTTTAGTAGATCTTCCAATGGGTTAATTGTTAAAGATATAAGATAATATATTGGCGCCCATTTGTAGTGCTTTTATGCGAATTTCTAAAGGATCGTGATGCACTTCTGCTACTTCCCAGCCGTCACCTAAATCGCATTCATAATCATAAAAAACAACCAATCGTCCTTTGTAGATAATGCCAAATCCTTGAGCAGGTTTACCATCGTGTTCGTGAATTTTTGGCAAGCCTTTTTTAAAGGAGAATTTTTGATGAAAAATGGGGTGTGTAAAAGGTAACTCTACAAAATCTAATTCAGGGAAAACTTTTTTCATCTCACGCCTTAAATATTTATCGATACCGTAATTATCTGAAACGTGTAAAAAGCCTCCAGAGATAAGATATTTTCTCAAATTTTGGACTTCATCATCAGAAAAAAAGACATTGCCGTGTCCGGTCATATCAACAAGTGGATAATTAAAAATATCGGGGCTACCAGGGGTGACAGTCTCTACATTTTCTGAAATCTTAGTCTGATTGTTACTATTAGAAAACTTAATAAGATTTGGCAAAGCGGTAGGATTAGCATACCAGTCGCCACCACCACCGTATTTTAAAACAGCAATTTTTTGTGCGTTTAAAGGCATCACAATTACCAGAAATATTAATAAGAGGGTTTTTTTAAACATCTAAATCATTCATTTATAAAAGCTATGCTATGACAAGCTACAACACCAGCTGTTTCTGTACGTAGTCGGCTGTTTCCCAAAGATACTGGTTTGAAGCCTATTTTCAAAGCATCCTTAATTTCTGAGGATGAAAAGTCACCTTCTGGGCCAATTAAAATACAGACATCTTGCTTAGGTTTTACTACTTTTTTTAGCAATATTTTTACATCATCTTCGTCACAATGTGCAATTAATTTTAAGGCTTTATTGTCGCCTTTTACAAAATCCTTAAAAGAAGTTAAGGCATTTAATTTTGGAAAATTATAATGTAATGATTGTTTAGCAGCCGTAATAATCACTTTTTCTAAACGCTCATTCTTAATGACTTTTCTTTCGGAATGTTCGCACAAAAGAGGTGTAATGTCGTCAATACCAATTTCGGTTGCTTTTTCTAAAAACCATTCAAAGCGGTCGTTGAGTTTGGTAGGTGCAATAGCAATATGTAGCTTATAAGGATGTTCTTTTTCTTGTTTTTCTACAGCAATTAAACTAACCGTGCAATGTTTTTCGTTGGCGTCTATAATTTCTCCTTTAAATAAAAGGCCTTTACCATTTGTGATATTTAATACTGCGCCTTCTTTTTTACGTAATACTTTTACAATATGACGGCTTTCAATCTTATCAAAAGTCAGCAGATTGTCATGTGCAGTTAAAGATTTGTTGTAAAAAAGTTGCATAATTATTATAAGGATTTAGAGAAAGTACAACGTTTTTTATGAGTTACTTGTCCAAATTTGTTAAAGATTTTGTTAATGGCGGCATTATCGGCTAATTCAGGAGTTCTGATAAAATTTTGGATACCCAGTTTTTCAAAAGCTATTTGAAAATCTCTGAACATTAAAGCATTAATACCTTTATTTTGATAATCGGGATGGACGCCAATTAAATAAGAGATGGCATCTTTAGGGTGTTTTTTAGCCTGTAATAAATGAAAAATTCCGAAAGGAAATAATTTGCCATTGGCTTTTTGTAAGGCCCTAGAAAAGGAAGGCATGTTTATGCCAAAACCAATCATTTTCTTGTTTTTATCTACAACAAATGTTATGAATTCTGGATTTATAAAACTGATAAAGCGTTTTTTAATATAAGCTTGTTGCTCTTTAGAAATAGGGACAAAGGTAGATAGTGAAGCGTAGCAGGTATTAAACAATGCAAACATTTCATCAACATAAGGCATCAAGTCTTTTGTTTTTTTAAAATTTAAGCCTCTTACATTGTAGCGTTTTTCAAGCATTTTACACACTCTTAAAAGCGGTTCAATTTTTACATTTTTAAACGGAAATTTATTTTCTAAATATTTTTTTTCGACTTTAAAACCCAATTTTTCGTAATGTGCTGCATAATAGGGGTGGTTATACCAAGTTATCATGGTGCCAATATGGTCAAAACCATAAGTTAAAACCCCTACTTTATCGAGGTTAGAAAAACCTACAGGGCCTTCCATATATGTCAATTTATTTGCAAGACCTATTTCTTTTACTTTTTCAATAAGGGCTTTGCTTACAGCAAAATCATCTATAAAATCGAACCAGCCAAAACGCATTTTTTTAACGCCTTGTTCTTTGACTTCAGTCCAATTTATCATGGCCGCTAAACGCCCTACAATCTTACCGTTTTTATAGGCTAAAAAGAAATCGGCTTGCGCCTCTTTAAAAATAGGATTTATGCTGGTATCAAAACT
>CAZGZH010000032.1:0-9059 GCA_964529645.1 uncultured Flavobacteriaceae bacterium | reverse complement strand
AAAAAAGAAAATATTAGCAAGAAAAATATCATTACTTTATTAGTTGTTATCATTATTATTTTAATAAGTGGATTTTTTATATATCCAGAATATTCAAGATATAGATTTCAAAAAGAAATAGAGCATCAACAAGCAAGGCAAGAGGCTTCAGAAAAAAGCATGCTGATAACGGAAATGGATTTACTGCAGATAGATCTCGGTGAGTTTAAATATACATCTGAAAGACAAAAACAAATGAGTTTAGAAGAATTGAGAAGTGCTAAACAAGAACTTGAATGGAAAATGGAATTTAATACTTTCAAAAGAAAATGTGGTAATGATTGTCCTGAAAATTTAACTTGGGGAACTTTTCTTTTAGGTAAAACATTAACTGATTAATTTCTAGGGTATGTATAAAAAGGTTCCTGTAAAAAAACTTAGTGGTAATGAATTTTTTAAAAATACTCAAAACAAAGAATTTTCAGTATTAGAATTTTGGCAATATGGTTATTCTAGCATTAATTCAAATGTACTGAGAGGTGCGTTAGCTGAGTTTTTAGTTGAGAATGCATTGAAAAATACAAAAGATATTTCTATTCGTAACCCTTGGGGTGATTATGACGTGGAAACAAATGATAATAAAAAGATTGAAGTAAAATGCTCTTCTTATATTCAAGATTGGGATCAAGATAAATTAAGCACTATATCTTTTTCAGGACTAAAAGCCAAAGAAATTTATTGGTCTGAGGCTGTGAAAAAGAGAAGTGATTTAAAGGAGAGGGATTATAAAGCAGATATTTATATTTTAGCCTTACTAGATCATCAAGAGCCATCAACACTTGATATATTGGATATTGATCAATGGATTTTCTATGTTTTAACAAAAGATAGAATAAAAGAAATAACCAAGGATGGAAATTCTGTTTCACTTTCTAAATTGAATAAAAATAACATAGAGTCTTATCATTTTAACGAATTAAGTAAAATTATTAAATAAATAATATTATGAGCGAAATTAAAAAATGTCTTTTTTGTGCCGAAGAGATAAAAATAGAAGCTATAAAGTGTAAGCACTGCGGAGCTACAGTTGATGAAGATGTGAGAAAAATGGAATATAAAGAAAAAGGTAAATCAAAAGAAGGTTTATTTCTTAAAAGTATGAATCTAGGCTGTGCTGTTATATTAATTTTTATAGTTTTAGGGATTGTATTAATATTTATTTTTTAGAAAATGTTCTAAAATAAGCCAAAATAGTTGATTTATGGCTTATTTTGTGGGAGAATGAAGGTATTAAGTTTAGGTATTGAAAATGCAAATAAAACTTGCCCTAGACCAGACGGACTAAACGGCTACTATAATTGGACTTGAGATAACTTAAAAAAACTTTTTAATTAAAATAAAGAATATGAAACAATATAGTATTTTTATTAGCCATTCTTGGGCTTATGGTGACGCATATGACAAACTTGTTAAAATGCTTGATGAAGACCCTAGGTTTAATTATAAAAATTATTCAGTACCAAAAGATGACCCTATACATAATGCTCCAAATGCTAAACTTTTAGAAGAGGCTATTAAAAGAAAAATTACATTTTGTGATGTTGTGATTATTATGGCTGGTGTTTATTCTTCATATAGTAAGTGGATAAATAAAGAAATAGACATAGCCCAAAATGGATTTATAAATGCAAAATCAATTCTTGCAATTGAGCCGTGGGATAGTCAAAAGACATCAAAAATTGTTAAAGATAGCGCAGATAAAATTGTTAAATGGAACACAAGTTCAATTGTTGGAGGTATAAGAGAGTTGGCATAAATATTTATAAAGTTATGGATATAGAAAAATTAGAAAAAAAACTATTTGTATCTACAAATGAAAAATACGGTGATAAATATATTGAACATTTGTTGGAACAATATAAAATTTATATTAATTCATCAGAAAAGATAAGTGATCGTCGACAAAAATCTAATGAATTTTTTCTTACATTGAATAGTGCCTTAGTGGCATTACTTGGTTTTATAGCAACAAAAACTAATGGAGCAGAAATAAGATATCTACTTATTTTAGCTTCTTTATCTGGAATAACTATTTGCTATTTATGGTATAGGATAATTTATTCATATAAATGTCTTAATAGCGGTAAATTTAAAGTTATACATACTATCGAAAGAAGATTGCCATTAGCATTATATGATACAGAATGGGAAGCTCTAGAACGAGGGGAGAATAAAAAAATATATTGGCCTTTTTCTCATATTGAACTTTTTGTGCCTTGGATATTTATTATAATTTATTTAATTATTTTACTAACCACTTTTCATTCAATTTTTTGGTAGAATCATATGAGAAAAGATATTATTTACAATGAGCTTGTAAGACAATTTCAGGAAGGCAATAATGCTGATAATATTATTAATAAGAAGGTTGATTTTTTATTAATAATGTCGAGTGTATTCATCGGTTATTTTTTTACAGTAAACAGTTTTATAAATATTTTTATAAAGGGAAACATATTAATTAAACATGTATTTGGAGCTGGTATATTTTTTTTGATTATTTCTTTATTTTTTACAATAAAGGCTTTTCTTCTTATGAAGTTTAAAAGGGGCTTTAAGATAAATAGTATTGAAAAAATAATTAAAAAACATCCTAAGATTCAAGAATTGACAATTATAAATTTTGGTTTAAAAGAAACAATAAAATTTAATTATGAAAAACAAAAAAGAAAGAATATATTCTTTTTTAGAGGTTTTGTTTTTTTAGCATTATCAATATCATTTTTTATAATTGCAAAAATAATTTTTATATATTAAAACTATGGAAAACAATAAAACTTTTGATCCAAACAATCAAGATAACAACACAGAAGAACAAGATACTGAAAGTATTATAGAATCTGAAACTACTGAGGAAGATTATCAATTTACAGAGAAAGGTTATGAACCAGATAATAAATAAAAGTTTGAATTTTTAGCTAAAAAAGTTCGGAAGCTGTCCCTGTATGCGAGGTCATCAACATTTTTTATCGAGCGACCGACAGGCCTGAAATTATCAAGTCTTAAAGGTTCTAGACCGAGGTTTAAATGAGACACCAACACACCCCTTTTTATAGTGTCTCATTTGTCTCATCCACCCTGACCGAGATAGCTTGTATAAGTATATGAATCAGTGTTAAAATGCTCCTAAGGTTACCACACTACATTGGTACTAGACCGTGTGTGTGAGCCATGAAAAGAAGATGAGATAAAACTCATCTTCTTTTCATGTTTTTACAGGGACGAGAAGGTAACTCAACCGACAAAAATATCTATATCTTCGTATACTTACGCAAAGCCAAAGCTGAACTAATAATATTCAATATTGAAATCAACACAAACTCTAAACCAAATACCATCCAAAAATTATCTCGGAAATATTGGGATAAGTTTAATGACCCTTCACCAAAAAAAGATCCTATAAAAGGCTGAATAGTATTCAAAATCGGGAATAATGTTGCTACCACCACTACAATAGAAATAAGAGCATACAACACTCCTTCTAACAAAAACGGTGAACGAATAAACCGGGAACTAGCTCCAACCAATCTCATAATAGAAATCTCTTCTCTATGAGTATAGATTGCCATACGAATAGTATTGAACACCACCAAAATCATAATACCAATAAAGATTAAACTAACTATAATACCGACTTTGTTTGTTTTTTCACTTACATCTGAAATCCGAGAAATAATCTTATCAAAATCAGAAAAATCAGACTCTTGAATATATTGACTTAGCTCTTCTTGAGATAACACAGCTAAAATACTCTTATAATCAGATACATTTTTGGCTTTAATAACCAAAATATCTCCTAGAGGATTTACTGCTAATTCATCTAGTGATTGCTTAATAATTGCGTTGTTTTTGTATCTATTTTTAAAACTATCCAGCGCCTCAGATTTTGTAATCAAAACTGTTTCTGATACTGTTGATAATTTTTCTATATTTTCTCTTATCTGAGCCACATCCTCACTGGTTGTCTCTGGTTTGAAATAAACACTAACATCCACCTTATTCTCTAGATTTGTTATTGTGTCTTGTACTACTACATTTATTGCAATCAACATTGTCATAACAAAAAGTGACATTACAATAATTGTCACAGTCACAATAGACAACCAAATATTCCTACCGAAATTTTGTAGTGCAAATTTGAATATTCTATATAAGGATAATAAATACATAATTTTATAATCTATATTTACCTTTAGCTTTATCAGAAACAATTCTACCATCTTCTAAAACAACAACTCTTTTTCCCAAACTGTTTACAATTTCTCTATCATGTGTAACTAACAAAACCGTTGTACCAAGAGAATTTATTTTTTGCAGTAGCGTAACTATTCCTTGGGCATTAATAGAATCTAGATTTCCAGTCGGCTCATCTGCTATGAGAATCTTGGGCTTGTGTGATAATGATCTAGCAATAACAACACGCTGCTTCTCACCACCTGATAATTGATGAGGAAATTTATCTTCTTTACCATCTAATCCTACAATTTTTAAAACCTGTGGCACAATACGATGAATTTTAGATAAAGTAGCACCACTCACCTCCAAAGCAAAAGCTACATTTTCAAAAACAGTTTTCTTTGGCAATAATTTAAAATCTTGAAAAACAACACCAATTTGTTTACGCAATAATGGCAACTCAGAAACACGAATATTTGTAATGTCCCAACCACCTATGATAATACGACCGTTGGTAGGACGCTCTTCACCAATCAACAAACGCAAAAGTGTAGTCTTTCCCGTACCTGACTGTCCCACAATAGAGACAAATTCACCTGGCTTTACTTGTAGTGACACCTTGTGTAGCGCTTTCACAGCTGGCGGATAATGCCTGGATATATTTTTAAGTTCTATGATATAGGACATGAATTTTTTATTGACATATTATATTCATAACATTATATTATTATTCTTGAAGCGAGAACGCGTCCGGCTGTTGGCTTCGTAGCGAAAAGATAATAATATAATGTTATGATTTATAAACTACTTAGGTAATTTATAAAGTGGCTCTACTTTAGCATTTATCACTCCTGTTCCCAGTGATGCTATTTTTTTAAACACATCACTACCCAAATCTATAATACGAAAATCTGCATAAGGACCACGTGATATAATTTCTGTTTTAACACTTTTACCATTATCTAGATTTGTCACTCGCACAACTGTTCCTAAAGGAAAGTCATTATTTGCTGACCCTAGACGATTGCGTTGGATAAGGTCTGAAGAAAACCAGCTTGCTCTTCCCCATTCTTTTAGTTTTGGATTAGCCACTACTGCAATAATCATTTCTTTTTGGTATGTAAGTGTACGAACATAACCTTCGGCCTTATCTGGAGTAGTATAGCGTGTTTCAGACGGAGATAGATTCCAAGTATTAGAACCAGGATCAAAATAATAAATTGCTTTATACTCATCATTTCCATCTGGAAAAGCTATCTCAACTGGTAAACTTCTAGAAAACGGCAATGGACCATCGCCACTATCTAGCCAAACATGATAAATCTCAGATGCAAATGATAAATCTTTATCCAAAAATTCTCTGCTATAATGCCCAGGTAAAGATCTGATTTTGGCTACAAAATCAATATCAACTAAATCAGGCATTATACCAACCCGCAAGTCTTTTTCGCGCGTTTCTATAGTGTAGCCCTTTTTCAATACTTCACCAGCCAAAGGTAATTCAAAATAAATCTCTGGACTACCTTCGGCTACCACGACTTTTCCACGCGCACTCTGAATCACAAAACTAATTTTATTGTCCTTGGTTTTGCTAGCGATTTTTTTCCAAATACCATCTGTATTCATCCACACCACTGCTGACTTATTATCTGAATTTAGTAAACTAATCTCCGCATTAAGCGGATTGTCTATCAAAGCATCTATAAATTGCCATTCATAAACATCACTCAATAGATTGTCTGGCAAACCATCTATATTCTTCCCTTGATTCACAATAGATAATCGTCCTTGTGGTTGGTATTCTGAAAAATATATAACAAAATCACCACTGGATACTCTGTCACTATTCTCATACCAACCTGGATACAGAGCTGTGAGCGAACTGGCTTGAGCATTAGGAATTGCAAAGCCTAAAAAAATAAATGAAAAAATAAAAACTACTATTACCACCAATCTTGTCATGCAAGTTTATATTAATTATAATTTGCTTACATTATTATAACATATAATTTTTATATAACCTTGTGTAAAACGCCGACCTAGCTTCAATTGGCAGAGCAACGGTATCGTAAACCGTAGGTTATGGGTTCAAATCCCATGGTCGGCTCCATTTTAAAATCTCCAAGATATTATCTTGGAGATTTTATAAACAAAAATTAATAACTATCTTACAAACCGATATATTGTTGCATTTTCTCTCTCTTGTTTAAGTAACAATTCCAAAGTCGGATACCTTATCAATAATCTACGAGCGCTAATATTAAAAGAGCCATTAGCTGGTGTTCTGTCTAGTAACTGTATAATTTCATAACCCTCACCAGTCTCAACAATATCACTCACCTCTCCTGTATTTAAATTTTTCAAAGCATCATTCAGAGCTGGGGCTAGAGTACCTTGTTTAAATGTTCCTAGATAACCACCATCTTCTCGTGTTAGTTCATCTTCACTATACTCACGAGCCAATTCTTCAAAACTGTTTGGATTTTCTTGTAATTGTTTTACTAATTCTCTAGCTAAATCCAAACGACTTTGTCTTAATTTCTTATCTCTAAAAATTTTACCTGACAACGCCTCACGTAGAACAAATGGTTTAATCACTCTTTCTGTAAAAGTTTCTACAGACCAGCCATACAATAAGGCTATACGACTTTTAAAATTGTCAAAATCACCTGACTCTTCTATTATAGCATCAAGCTGATCTTGTAACATTTCGTTTGTAACTTCTAAGCCATATCTGTCAGCTATATCAAACAATAAAGAATCCTGCACAAAACGATCCCAAACAATTGACTGCACATCATCACCTTTTGGAATATTACCAAAAAAATCTTCCTCATCTGCTTGTACAACAAAATAACGATTCATAGCTGCAACATCACGACGCAACTCAGCAATAGTCAAAACATGTGAATTAACAATACCAGCTGGATAAGGGATTAAATTTGCAATACCACTTTGGGTATCAGATGGTAAAAAAGTATTACGATACATACCAAGTCCTATTACAGTCAATGATATACCACCTAACAAAACTATAGTAATTGCCAAATTCAGTACAAAAATCAAAACACCAGATTTATTCAAAGACAAAACGGATAATTTATAACTAAGTTTGTTATGACTTTTAGACTTTTTGGCTTTTTTTGCTAATTTTTCTTGTACTTGCTTATCTGTACTTACAACCTCTGCTTGGGTTGATTGCTTTTTCTTTTTACCTAAAGAATCACTGAGAATTTTGATCTTAGAAAATAATTTTTCTTTTTTTGCAGGAGATAATTTAGTTTTTTTATGAAACAGCTTAGTAGTTTTTTTCTTTTTTTCAGAATCAGAACCAAGCTTAGCAATATTCTTGTGTTCAAAAATATTTTTATTTCGCTCATTTGACACTGATGGTAACTTTGTATCTTCATCAGGTACTTTTTTAATCACATTCAAGACCGCAGAACGCAACTTCTCTGCCTCTTTATCCAAAATAACATCTTCTTTTTGTTCTGGCTTTGTTGACTCTTTGTTATTATCTACAACCTCAGAAGGTATTACTTGTTCTTGAGTCTCTTCCTCCTCAGATGATTTTGGACTGTTGTTTGTTTTTGGTTCTTTTTTGTTAGGCATAAAAAATTAATTAAAAAAATAATTCCACCAGTTTTTCCAATTTGGCAAATCTTCTAAATCTGCATTATTATCAACAGCATCTACTGATCCTGTTTTTGTCACTAGCAAAACCTTTTCACCTTGTTTTTTTAAACCCAAACGCTTCTTAGCTTCTAATTCTGCATAATCATCTGTTTTTAAATAATCTATCAAATTACTTAATCGAGAATTATTAGCCTCTACCTCTAATAATTCTTGCTCCAATGCCATAATATCTTTTTGAATACCCTGCTTGCGTTTTACTTCACGCAACATAGAAACAGAAAAAAACAACAACAAAGCAATCAGCACAAAAAACAAGCCTTTGGATAATAAAACTTTTGGGATATGATGCTGCTTCTTTTTCATGTCAAAATTTATACTTAACTTATAATTTAGTATACATCAATACTATTCTTCTGACATCTCTTCTAACAAAAGTTCAAACTCATCATCACCCAGAGAATCGTGTATAGATTTTAGTTTCTTTTTTTCTTTTCTATAATCTGGAATAATAGTTTTTAAAAAATCAACAACCTCCTTGTAATTAGGAACTCCTGAAATTTCCAAAAATGCTCGTTCATGAACTAGCATTATTCTAATTGTACTACAACCACAGATTCTTTCCCATAACTTCGTCACTCCAGAGTATGGTTTGTATAAATTTTTCAAAGGCTCCTCATTAACTTCACTACGCCAAAAACCTTTTTGGGAAAAATCTATCAATCGCTTATTAGTTATCACCCAAGCTGTGTACTTCAACATCATTGCTTGTCTAATAAAAATCAATACACCCACTATAGCAATAGCTAGGCCTATATTTATTCCTGCTTGCCCAAATTGTGATTGTAAACGAAAAAAGAAAAATACAGGTACCCAAATAAAAGCTATCGCTATGAAAAATACAGGCATAGCCATCCAAGCTGAACGATATAAAACAGCTTTTAAAACTTCGTCATCGTCTAATTGTTTTACAAAATATGCGAGACTCATGGGGATATATAATTTGTAATAAATTTAAAAAAATAAACCACCAAATCCAAGCATTATCATGGACAAAGATACTATAATAGATATAGCAATCCAAACTACGCGAATTATTTTTCTTTTTCTATTTGGCATAAATTTACTATGATAAGTTTACTAAATCAATGATAGATTTAAAAACAAATCAACGTTTTAAAATTGATAAAAATGCTTCTTGGGGAATATCT
>CAZGZH010000031.1:0-9072 GCA_964529645.1 uncultured Flavobacteriaceae bacterium | reverse complement strand
AGTACAACACATCAATGGGTTTAAAGGTTTAGAAACATCGCAAGGTACTTTTAAAGCCAAGCAGGTTATTTTCTGTACGGGCTTACAATCAGACCGCACAGCTAAATCCGACAAGGTAAAAACCAATATGCAAATTGTAGGTTTTAGAGGTGATTATTATGAATTAACCCCCGAAGCACAATACAAAATCAACAATCTAGTATATCCCGTACCCGATATCAATTTTCCATTTTTGGGTGTCCATTTTACACGGATGATTCAAGGTGGCGTTGAGTGTGGTCCCAATGCGGTGTTTAGCTTTAAACGCGAGGGTTATAAGCGTACTAGTTTTAACTTAAGAGATACTTGGGAAGCGCTGACTTATAAAGGCACATGGAAACTGTTTGCCAAACATTGGCGGAAAGGTATGGACGAATACAAACGCGCTTTTTCAAAACGCTTATTTGTAAAAGCTTTGCGCAAAATGATGCCTCAATTAGAGATGGAAGATGTCATCCCTTGCAGAGCAGGCGTACGGGCGCAAGCGTTAGCACCAGACGGCGGATTGATAGACGATTTTAAAATAGAAAAACACAAAGGTAACATTCATGTTTTAAATGCACCGTCCCCAGCAGCTACCTCTTGTTTGGCTATAGCAGATGAGGTTATTGGGCATATTGAACAGTTATTTTAAAAAAATATATATGAGTTTTGGAGTTGTGCAAACAATGATTATTACGCTGAGAAATAATGCACGTCAACGCCTTAAAAACAGCCCTTTTGATAGAAAAAAATTGTTTGAAAAAAAATGGATTTTAAGGAGGCAGTATCCAAATAAAAAGCTATCAGCAGAACAGTTGATTTCAATTAAAAGAAAAACAGAAAAATCGAGAAAAAAAGAGTTTCTAAGAAATTTGTGGTATGTCTTATTTGCACTATTTGTAATAGTCTTTATTTGGTACTTTATAACAAATAACTTCGATAAATTTTTAGTTTAAATAGCAAATTTAACCGAAATTACAATATTACGCCCCATTTCTGGGATTCCCAAAGTCTTTAAAAACGAGGTATGCGGTATATAGGTCGTGTTAAACAAATTAGTGCCTGTTAGTGAGATATTAAACTTGCTTTTATACAGCGTCACATCACCACCCAGACCAAAATTAACCAAGGTGTAGCTAGGACTTACAAGCTCAAAGACGCTGGGTTTATCTTGTTTAAGCGTGTGGTTTATTGTCAAACTTGCAAAGCCATTTTTAAGCCATTTAGTTTCTTTAAATTCAATGCGGATATTGTTTTTAAACACATTGGCCGGAATTAACGGAATATAATTTCCTTTTTTTTCTTTTCCCGTTACAGTCTCAAACGAACTTTCCAAATGAAACCAATCTAAGGGATGCGGATGCAAATGGAAACCGATTTCGCCGCCGTATAAAAAAGCGTCCTTCTGACTGTAATTATAAACATCGGTGGCTTCTATTTGCGCGCCTGTTGGGGCTACAAAAATATAATTATTAATGCTGTTGTAAAACGGATTGATATAAAATTCGAAGTGCTCACTGTGATACGACAGGTCTAAATCGAGTTGTAAATTTTGTTCATTTTTTAAATCAGGATTACCCACTTCGTAACGGTTTGTCCCTTCGTGAATACCATTTGAGGTTAATTCGGCTAAATTAGGTGCTCTAAAGCCCGAGGCTATGTTAACACGTATAATCACATTATCCGACAAGCTATTTTTATAGCCTAAAGAAGCATTAAAACTGGTAAAGTTTTTATCGATTGCCCCAATATGATGAATGTTACTTACAGGCAAATGCGCTTGTGTCATTATATGACGTGTATCAAAACGCAAACCACCTTGTAAAGCCTGATTTTTAAAACTGTAATTGCTCGTGGTAAAAAGACCTAAATCGTTTGTGGTAGCATTGGGTATTAAAAAATCTACCGCCTTATTGGTATTGGTTTGGTGCATGCCTTGTGTGCCCACAATAGTTTCTAACCTATCGGTTTTGGGTAGGTAATATTTGATGTCAAAATCTAAAGTTTTGAGTTGCATGTGCAGATTGGGCACAGGATTGTTTTCAAACTCATTTCTATCGTTAAAAATATAGCCGAAATTAGCCTCGAGTTTTGCGTTTTTGAAATAGAATTTATTGTGCAAACTAAAAATGTGATTTTCTACTTTTTGTTTAGGAAAACTCGGGTTTCTGTGGGTGGTTTGAACAGCAATTTCTTCAGGAATACCTGTCAAAAAATTGTTGTAATTATACCGAAAAGTACTGCTGAATTTTTCGCTACGATAAGCCAAGCCTGTTTTAATATCATACTCGCGGTAACGCGAATTAGTCACGCGGTTACCATTCGGAATTTTATAATCAATATGCGAATTGTATGTGTTTCTGACTAAAAAATTAAACTTATCTGACGAAGTTTTAAAAACACCCGATATGTTGGTGCCTTGTGTGTTGCTAAAGTGTTTTTCTTCAACATTAAAACTTGTGGTATTGTCATCGCTAAAACGCTCGGGATTTAAATAAATAACACCCCCCAAAGCATCTGAGCCGTAAAGCAAAGAAGCAGGTCCTTTTATAACTTCTACGCTACCTACACCCGCTTCGTTAATACCCAAGCCATGGTCGTTACCAAATTGTTGGTTTTCAAGTCTAACACCTTGCGCATAGATTAAAACCCTATTGCCACTCAATCCGCGGATAACGGGTTTGCCAATACTTGTTCCAGTTGATAATTGCGATACGCCTGGTATGGTAGCCAGACCGTCAATTAAAGTAACGCCGCCTTTTTGCAAAAGTGTTTTTATCTTTTTATGCGCCACTTTAACCACATTTTCTGATTGTATTTTGTTAAAAGGCGTTGAAACAATGACTTCATCCATTTCTAAAACAGAAGGTTTTAGAATAATGTCTAAATTAAAAGAAGGACTCTTAAAAGTAATATTTTTTGCTACGGTTTGAAAACCAAGATATTCAAAAACAACTTTAAATGTGCCAAGAGGAATGTTTTTAAGTTCGTATTTACCGTTTTCGTCTGTTGTAGTGCCTTTTTGTAAAGACCTTATGTAAATATTTACACCAAATAAGGGTGTTTTACTGTTCGCTTCAGAAATAATGCCGTTTAAAGATGACTGGGCATTTGTAATAGATGTGATGACTATAAAAATATAGAATAGGTATTTTTTCATGAAAATGTATTTGTTAGAATGTATGCTTATTAATTTTAAGACGGAAAACAGACTAACAAATAGGTGGCGCTCTAAGACTTATAGAAGTAGGTGTGGTTTTGCTAAAACCGAATTGTAAAAATGCAATGTGAAAGATCTCTTGTTCGGGTACTTTAAGTTCAAAAATAGCCTTATCGAGAGGGACATTGTAATTGTGGATATAATGAAAAACAGCACAACTAATGTCGTTGACTTTATCAATTTGGACTTGTGCTGTTGGATGGTTTAGATTGTGTTTGGTAAAACTGTGCGCAAAATTTATAGCAACAGGATAGACAAGGCTTACTAATAAAACCCATGCCCATAACCGATGCCTAAATTCTTTTTTCATACGCAATATCTGCAAAGATATAACAATCAGTTAGACGAAAAGTGAAAAAGGAGCTTAAAATAATCTTAAATTTAAGAGGCTATTTTACGCCGAGCTTGTCTAATATTTGTGCCACCAAACACCATTTTGTAATGGACGATTGCAATAAGTTTACACCTACAAAGGCTGTAAACCACAACCAATTAATGTTGACATAAATACTCAGTACAAGGCTGAGTAAAATAAAGGTTCCAGCAAGGGCTCTAACAATTCTTTCTTTCATAATTTAAATAAATTTAGAGACATCTAAAACGATGGCTTTTAATGGATTATTACTTTTTATATGTTTGTTAAAAATTTCAATTTTAGCTAATAGTTTATCTATTTTTTCTTTCTGTGTAAAAGTAAAGAACATAGTTGAACGTACTTTATCTGTAGAATTTGAAAACCAATTATCGATAAGGTTTTCTACAGAATTTGTTTTAAAACCATTTATATCGACATTGCTAAACGATTTAATTTCTGTTTCCTTAAACAAGTGTAAAACATCTTTTTCGTATTCTTTTACAAGGGTAACTATTAAAAATTTCATGATTAATTATTTTTTGTTTTATAAGTAAAGTAATAAATAAGGGGTACTACCAACAAGGTTAAAAAAGTTGAGAATAGTGTACCGCCAATTAACGAAATGGCCAATCCTTGAAAAATAGGATCGAATAACATAACAAAAGCACCTATGGCTACGGCGCCAGCTGTTAGTAAAATAGGTGTTGTTCTAACAGCACCCGATTCTATGACGGCCTGCCTTAAAGGAATACCGTCTTTTAATCTCAATTCTATAAAGTCAATTAGTAATACCGAATTACGTACCATTATGCCTGCTAAGGCTATAAGACCTATCATTGAGGTGGCGGTAAAATAGGCGCCTATTAACCAGTGTCCAAAGACTATACCTGTTAAAGACAGCGGAATAGCAATCATCATAACAACGGGCGCTTTAAAACTTTGAAACCAACCCACTAATAGCATATAAATTATAATTATTACTATAGCAAAGGCACTGCCTAAATCTCTAAAGACATCGTAGGTTATTTGCCATTCGCCGTCCCATTTTACGGTATATGAATCGGTAGAAATAGGTTGGCCGTTATATAATTCTTCTAGTTTTTCGCCTTTTGGTAAAGTAATATTTTTTATTTTTTTCGAAATATCAGAAATGGCGTAAATAGGACTTTCAAGATTGCCAGCCATGTCTGCGGTAACGTAAACAACTTCTTGTTGATTTTTTCTGAAAATACTTTTGTCTTTACTGCTTTTTACAACTTTTACCAAATTAGAAACAGGAATCATTGTACCTTGTTGTGAGGCCACTTTTAGTTCTAAAATAGCGTCTATTGTGCTTTTTTGCGCGTCTGATAGACGGTATACAATGCCCACCTGTTTGTCTGTATTTTCGTTGTAAAGTTTATCAAAAGGATATTCAGATAAAGTTAGCTGTAAGAGCGCAACAATTTGCTGTGGTGCCACACCGTTGAGCATAGCTTTTTCTTTATCTATTTCAATATTGTATTTCTGTTGAGAATCTTCTACCATCCAATCTACATCAACAATATTTTTGGTTTTAGTAGCTATGTTTTTTATTTGATTGGCAATTTTTATTTGTGTGTTGTAATCGGGGCCATAAACTTCGGCTACAATTGTAGATAATACAGGTGGCCCTGGTGGTACTTCCACAACTTTTACATTGGCATTAAAACGTTTGGCAATTTTTTGAATGGCAGGTCTTACATCTTTAACAAGGTCATGACTTTGTTTTGAGCGTTCTGATTTATCGACTAAATTAATCTGAATATCGGCAATGTTTGAGCCCCTTCTCAAGTCGTAATGGCGTACCAAACCGTTAAAAGTAATGGGCGATGCTGTGCCTACAAAACTTTGATAATCTTCTACTAAAGGGTTTTGAGCAATGTATTGTGCAATTTCTTTAGTTACAACGGCTGTGCGCTCTAAGGTAGTTCCCTCGGGCATATCTATGACGACCTGAAACTCATTTTTATTGTCAAAAGGCAACATTTTTACGGTTACAGATTTGGTGTAAAACATAAACACACTTAATATGAGTAATAAAATATTTACGCCAAAAAAGACAAAACGCACTTTTTTATTGTCTATAAGCGGACTTATAAACCTTAAATATATTTTAAAAATCTTTGAGTCTTCTAACTTTACGGTTGTATTGTCTTTTTTATGGTGCTCTTTGGCCTGTAAGAATTTTAAACCTAAATAAGGAGTAATGGTCAGTGCTACAAATAATGAGAAAATCATCGCTATTGAAGCGCCAATAGGCATTGGGCTCATATAAGGGCCCATCAAACCACTAACAAAGGCCATTGGTAAAATTGAGGCAATAACCGTAAAGGTTGCTAAAATGGTTGGGTTACCCACCTCGTTTATGGCGTAAATGGCAGCTTGTTTAAGCGGCAGGCGTTTACTTTTAAAATGACGGTGCATATTTTCGGCTATAATAATCGAATCGTCTACCACAATACCTGTTACAAAAACCAAAGCAAATAAGGTTATACGGTTAAGGGTGTAATCCATAAAGTAATAACTAAATAGCGTCAGGGCAAAAGTTATGGGAATAGATAAAAACACCACTAAAGCACCACGCCAACCCATGGCTAACATTACTAAAAAAGTAACGGCTATAATAGCAATCATAAGGTGCATAAGCAATTCTGACACCTTATCTGAAGCTGTTTGGCCATAGTTACGTGTCACACTTACGTGGATGTCATTTGGAATTAACGATTTTTTTAGTAGCGCTATTTTAGCGTTAATTTTTTTGGTTAACTTCATAGCGTCGCCCCCTTTTTGTTTGGCAATAGAAAGCGTTACGGCATTGTATTCTGATTTGTATTTAGATTTGTTTTTATCGGCTTGACCGTAACCAAAACTCACGTATTCTTTGGGTACCTCGGGGCCGTCTTTAACAATGGCTACCTGTTTTAAATAAACGGGTTTTTGTTTGTAAACACCTATTATTAAATTTTTTACATCTTCGGCAGATTTTAAAAAATTACCCGCTTCTACAAGAATCTCCGTATCGTTTTTGTTAAAACTACCTATTTGAGACTGTTGGTTGCTGGCTTTTATTTTTTGCGTGATGCCCAAAATATCAATACCATTTTGCGCCATTTTATCTTTGTCTAAAAAAACGCTTATTTCTCGGCTACGCCCACCAATAATTTTGGAAGAAGCCATACCTTTAATGCTTTTAAGACGGTTGTTTACCTCTTCGGCAACTTGTTTAATTTCAAAATCGTTGTATTTGTCGCTCCAAAAAGTCAGGGCTTGTATGGGTACATCGTCTACAGCGCGGGTTTTAATAAGTGGCATAGACACGCCTTTTGGCATCTGATCCATGTGTTTTATAATTTCATTGTACAATTGTACAAACGAGCGTTCTACATCTTCTTTGACATAAAATTGTACGATAACCATAGCTTGACCACTCATTGACGTAGAGTAAATATGCTCGACACCGGGTAAATTCGAGATAATTTTTTCGAGAGGGGCGGCTATCTTAGTTTCTACTTCTTTGGGTGTTGCCCCAGGATATCTTAAAAAGACATCGGCCATGGGGACTTCAATTTGTGGTTCTTCTTCACGTGGAATGAGATACGAACTGAATATACCCAACAACATAAAAGCTATCATCAGCAAAGCGGTGAGCTTTGACTCTAAAAAGGCTGCGGCTATTTTTCCTGAAATTCCTTTGTCCATAATATTTATTTTAAAGTAACATGAGCACCATTGTACAATTTACCGTTGGCACTTGTTATGATGTTTTCGTTTTTATTTAAACCGCTTAAAACTTCAATGGCATCGCCATAAGTTTTGCCTAATCGCAACCATCTTAAAAGGGCAGTACCTTGTAAACTAACAGTGTAAACACCGCTAAGTTGCCCTTTATGAATTACGGCTGCTTTAGGTATTGTTAAAGTGCCTTCGTTTGAAGCGCCTAAAAAAGCTACTGATACAAACATACCCGAGAAAATGTTTTCAGGATTGTCAATGGCTATTTTTACTTGATATAATCCGCCGGAGTTTTTTGACGATATGCTGATTTCTGAAATGATACCTTTTAAGATGATGTTATTCGATTTAACTTTTAAATCTACTAAATCACCTCTGTGAATTTTGTCGATCTGATTTTCGTTTACAAAAGTTTTCACCAAATAATTATGGGTATTTTCAATGCTTAGTAAAGGCATCCCGGGATTGGCTAAATTGCCATTATCTATCATCTTTCCGGTAATAACACCATCAAACGGCGCTTTAATATTGGCGTAAGCCAAGTTAGCGTCAATTTCTTTTTGCATTTGCACAGCGGCTTCTAAACCCGCTTTGGCTTGTTCGTAATTGGTAGTTATGTTGTCTAACTCTTTTTGCGAAGCGCTGTTTTCTTTAAACAATTGTGTAAAGCGCTCGTAGTCTTTTTTAGCATTTTTAAAATAGCTCTGAGCTCTGATTATTTGGGCTTTTATTTGCCCTTTTTTGGCTTTTAAATCGGCACTATTTATGCTTAAAAGCAAGTCGCCTTTTTTAACTTTATCGCCAATTTTAACATTTACATGAGAAACGTATCCCATTAAACGTGTGCCTATATTGGCACTTTTAACTGCCTCAATAGTGCCGCTGGCGCTAAATAATTGGTCAGGTTTTAAGCTACTTACCGCTGTGGTAGTAATTTTTAAGGCTTTTTCTTTCGTCTCTTTTTTTGAACTGTCACCACAACTGGTCAATATCGACAAGAGGAGTGTTATTAAGCTTAATTTTTTAAGTAATGATTTCATTTTTATAATGTTTTATTGTTGTAGAAATTTTAAATAGTTATAGGTGGCATTATACGTAAGTATGGCTTGGTAATATTCTAATTGTTTGCTTTGATATTGCGTTTGTGCAGTGAGCAAATCGGTTGTTTTTTCAAGACCTTGTTTGTAACGATTTGTAGTTATTTTTAAGGCTTCGGCACTTTGACTTACGGCTAATTTACTGCGGTGTAAGTTGGCCAAGGCGTCATTTAATTGACGTTTGGTTTTTTGAAAGTCTAATTGGGTTTTTGTAACATAATCGTTATATCCCAATTGCGCTTTAGCTAAAGTGGCTTGTTCTTGTTTTATTTTGTTGAGGTGTTTGCCACCGTTAAAAACAGACCAGCTTAATTGCACACCAACCAAGTAGTTATTGGCTTTAAAGCCCAGAAAATCGGCTGTGTTCCACTCGTAATTAGCAAAGGCATTAGCACGTGGTAAAAATTTTGATTGCGAAGCTTTGAGCATTTGTTTTTGCGCTTCTACCTGCGATTTATAAGCTAAAATATCGGTGCGTTGTTCGGCCATTACATTTTTATTGTCTAAAATATTTTTTATAAGACTTAGTGAGTCTGTGGGGACTAATACGGTTGTTTTATCCTGTTTTCCCAAAAGATAAGCCAATTGATCGGAGAAATCAGAAGTGGTCACCCCAACGCAAAAAA
>CAZGZH010000030.1:0-9199 GCA_964529645.1 uncultured Flavobacteriaceae bacterium | reverse complement strand
ATTAAAACCTTAAAAATTACAAATCATGAAAAAGATACTAACACTAGTAGCACTCGTATTAAGTTTAGGTATGTCTGCTCAAAAAATACCCAATGCCCATCAAAGAGAAAGAATGTCAAATTTCACATCCGAACAGCAAGCCACTATAAAATCTAAACAAATGGCATTGCACTTAGATTTAAATAAGCAACAACAAAAACAAGTGTACAGCCTTATTTTAAAACAAAAAAAAGATGTTGAAAAATTAAGAAAAAAACGTCGCGAAGCATTTATTGAAGGTACGAGACCCACAAAAGAACAGCAATTTAACAGGTTAAATAAAGGTTTGGATGCCAAATTAGCTTTTCAAAATAAACTGAAAAATATTTTAAATGACAAACAGTATGCGCAATGGAAAATAGAAGCTGGTAAAAGAGCACAATTAAAACATCGCAAAATGGCCTTTAATGACAAAAGAAAAAGAGGATTTAACAAACCTCAAAGAAATAGATTTTAAGTTTAGTTTTAAATATTTTGTCAATCAGACTACCCGTATTGGGTAGTCTTTTTATTTTTTAACTATGAGCTTTTGTCCTATTGAAAGGGCGTTTGAAGATAGCTTATTCCATTTTTTTAAATCGGCAACTGCAACCCCCATTTTTTTAGAAATTGAATACAATGTATCGCCTTTAACAACAGTGTAATCGATCGTTTTTATTGCTGCTTTTACAGAGGTGTTTTCAATTTTTATCGAAGTTTTTTTAGTGGCTATAACGCTTGTATTTTCTCTTTTCTTAGAACGTTTATGATGTAAAACTTCATCGTCGTAACGGTACAATTGATAGTTTTCTATAATTTTAATAAGTTTTTTAGGATACTTGGGGTCGGTAGCATATCCTGCTTTTTTTAAGCCTCTAGCCCAGCCTTTATAATTGTCTTTTCTCAATTTAAATAAAAAAGAGTAACGTCCTCTTTTTGTTAAAAAAAGAGAATGATCTTTAAATGACCCTATGGGATGGTCGTATTTTCTAAAACATTCATTTTTTTTATCGTCATCGTAGCGCACATAATCGCCTTTCCACTCTTTATGACATTTAACTCCAAAATGATTATTAGATTTTAAAGCAAGTTCGCTCTTACCACTCCCTGATTCTAAAATACCTTGTGCCAAAGTGATACTAGCCGGAATTTTATATTTTTTCATTTCTATGATGGCTAATGGCGCAAAGTTTTTGATATAATTAAGTGTTGCCAAACGTGGATTTACAGCTTTAGCTTTTACCTTTTTAAATACTTGATGGGCTTCATTTATTTCCTCTTGTGGAATGACTACTACTGCTTTTTTGTGTTTTTTAGGCGCATAGCGTTTGTATTTTACTGTGCGTTTATGCGACCCACAACTCGCTAAAAATAAAATACTTAAAATCCCTAAACTTATATTTTTATACAATTTCATTATATTAATTCTAAATTATATTTTTTCTTTAAAAGAATATTCATACCACTATTTCCCTGCAAACCACCCGAATGAATTACTAAAATTTTGGCTTCTTTTTTAAAAAAATCTCTTGCAATTAAATCGGATAAACCAAAGAACATTTTACCTGTATAAACAGCGTCTAAAGGCAAGCCTGTTTCTGTTTTAAAATCGTTTATAAATGTAACTAATTCTTTAGAAACTTTGGCATAACCACCAAAATGGTAATCGGTAATGAGTTGCCAATTATCTTTAGGCTTTATTAAATTATTGATGTCTTTACGTAAAAAATCGCCTTTTAAAGCAGGGAAACCCAGTACTCTTTGAGAATCTGTTGCGGTATTTATCAAGCCAGAAATTGTACCGCCTGTACCTACAGCCACACAGATATAATCGAATTCTGAATCCTTTTGCTTTAATATTTCCTCACAACCTTTAATAGCCAAATTATTGGTACCGCCTTCGGGCACATTGTAAAAATTACCAAATTCTTTGTGTAATTTTTCTATAAATGCGGGTGTTGTTTTTAAACGATAATCTCTTCGTAAAACAAATTTAAAACGCATGCCGTATGTATGAGCTAGCTTTAAGGTCGGATTTTGTGCTAAAGTTTTTTCTAAATCATCTCCTAATTCGTCACCACGAATGACGCCTATCGTTTTAAAATTAAATAAATGGCCTGCTGCGGCAGTAGCCGCTATATGATTTGAATAGGCACCTCCGTAAGTTAACAAAGTCGAAAAGCCATCCGTTTTGGCTTTTATAAGATTGTATTTTAATTTTCTAAATTTATTGCCCGAAATTTCTGGATGTAATAGATCTTCGCGTTTTACAACTACAGTCACATCTTTTTCGTCTGCTAAAGACCAATTGAGCTTTTCATTTAAAATAGATTTGTCTTTAAAAAATTGTTGCAAAATTTTGTTTTGAGTATTTTTGGTAAAAATAAATTATTTTTTTCAGTGTTATCCTAATTTAGAATATATTGTAAAACGTACTTTTGTCCTATGGAAAAAAATACTGATAATTCTTCTGTCCTTTTTTATGTTTCTAAAGAAGGCTTTAGGGTTTTTACAGAAAAATACCACTTACAACGTGGCTATTGTTGTACAAATAATTGCAGACATTGTCCTTACGGATTTGATCCTAAAACCAATAAAATTAATCCTAATAAATAGATTAAATGAATACTTTTCAACAAGCTATACAACAAGGAATTCCCGCTGAATTACCAAGCCCAAAAGCTTACGATTTAAATATAAACCACGCGCCAAAACGCAAGGATATTCTAAATACCGATGAAAAAAAGTTGGCTTTACAAAATGCTTTGCGCTACTTTGAACCCCGTCATCACGCTGTTTTAGCTAAAGAATTTTTAGAAGAACTCAACACTTATGGTCGTATTTATATGTACCGCTTTAAACCAGATTATGATATTTATGCACGGCCTATAAACGACTATCCCGGAAAATGTACAGCCGCCAAAGCCATTATGTTGATGATTCAAAATAATTTGAATCCAGATGTGGCACAGCATCCACATGAACTGATAACCTATGGCGGTAACGGCGCTATTTTTCAGAATTGGGCACAGTATTTATTGGTTATGAAATATTTATCAGAAATGACCGATGAGCAAACTTTGGTTATGTATTCTGGACATCCTATGGGTTTATTCCCATCACCAAAAAATGCACCGCGTGTAGTGGTTACAAATGGCATGATGATTCCCAATTACTCTAAACAAGACGATTGGGAAAAATTCAATGCGCTTGGTGTAACCCAATACGGACAAATGACGGCGGGCAGTTATATGTATATTGGGCCGCAGGGTATCGTTCACGGCACAACAATAACTGTTTTAAATGCCGGTAGAAAAATAGCTAAAAATGGCGAAGATTTGGCAGGTAAACTATTTGTCACTTCAGGATTGGGTGGTATGAGTGGTGCTCAACCCAAAGCAGGTAATATTGCGGGCTGTATAACTGTTGTGGCCGAAGTCAATAAAAAAGCGGTGCATACACGTCATAGCCAAGGTTGGGTTGATGAAGTTGTAGATACAACTGATGCGCTTATCAAGCGCGTTAAAAAAGCTAAAGCCGATAAAAGAGCCGTTTCTATTGCCTACTTAGGCAATATAGTCGCCGTTTGGGAAGCTTTAGATAAAGCCCACATTTATGTTGATTTAGGAAGCGATCAAACGTCTTTACACAACCCATGGGCTGGCGGTTATTATCCTGTTGGATTAACTTTTGAAGAAGCTAATAAAATGATGGCAGCTGCACCTGATAATTTTAAAAAACAGGTTCAAGCATCCTTAAGACGTCAAACAAAAGCTATTAACAAACACACTGCAAAAGGGACTTACTTTTTTGATTATGGCAATGCCTTTTTACTTGAAGCCTCGCGTGCCGGTGCTGACATTATGGACGCATCAGGCAAACATTTTAGATATCACTCTTATGTGGAAGATATTATGGGACCTATGTGTTTTGATTATGGATTTGGTCCTTTTAGATGGGTTTGTAGCAGTGGTAACACCACAGATTTAGCTAAAACTGACGCTATTGCTACAAGGGTTTTAGAAAAACTTAAAAAAGAATCTCCTTTAGAAATTCAGCAACAAATGCAAGACAATATTACGTGGATAAAAGGGGCGCAAGAAAACAATTTGGTTGTGGGCTCTCAAGCCCGTATTTTGTATGCTGATGCCATTGGACGTATAGAAATTGCCAAAGCTTTTAACGAAGCCATTGCAAAAGGAGAACTCTCTGCACCCGTAGTTTTAGGAAGAGACCATCACGATGTATCTGGCACAGATTCACCCTTTAGAGAAACCTCAAATATATACGATGGCTCTAGCTTTACAGCCGATATGGCTATACAAAATGTTATTGGCGATAGCTTTAGAGGGGCTACTTGGGTTTCCATTCACAATGGCGGTGGTGTTGGCTGGGGAGAGGTTATAAATGGCGGATTTGGTATGGTTCTTGATGGTAGTAAAACCATGCTAAACAACTTAAAATCTATGTTATTTTGGGATGTTAACAATGGCATTTCAAGGCGTAGTTGGGCTAGAAATAAAGAAGCTATGTATGCTGCACGACGCGCTATGAACAATAATAAAAACCTAAAAATCACACTACCTAATTTGGTAGAAGACAGTGTTTTAAAAAATATATTTTAAAACCTATTTGTGTATTTAAAATTATAATTGTTCCCTTTTTGGGAACTTAAAAATGTAAAGAAGATGAAACTTTTCAAAACAACTGCAATATTATTTTTGTTTATTGCTACTTCGTGCGTATCGGTTAGAGTAACCTCTGATTTTGATACTAAAACCAATTTTTCTGAATTTAAAACTTTTGCTTTTTACAAAAAAGGCATAGACAAAGTTGATTTATCTGACTTAGATAAAAAACGAATCTTACATGCTATTGAAAATGAGCTATTAGCCAAAGGTATGACGAAATCGGCCAAACCTGATGTTTTAGTTAATATCTTTACAAAATCCCGTGAAAAAATAGACATTTACGACAACAGTTATTATGGTTGGTATCCTTGGTACTATGGCTACGGTTTTTATGGTTATGGTATGTACAATAACAATGTTATTAAGTCTACAGAAGGTACCTTATTTATAGATTTAATCGATGCTAACAAGAAAGAATTAGCTTGGCAAGGTATTGGCGTTGGTTTGTTAAATTTTACAGCTAATAAAGATAAAAAAGAGGCTCGCATAAAAGAGTTTGTTACAGAAATTATGAAAAAGTATCCTCCAACTGATAATAAGCATTAAATTTATATCAATATGAAAGTATTAAAATACCTTTCTGCGATACTACTTTTTACAATTTTTTCATGTACTTCTGTAAAAATCACTTCTGATTATAATAGAAAAACTGATTTTTCAAAATTTAAAACTTTTGCTTTTTACAAAAAAGGCATAGACAAAGTTGATTTATCTGACTTAGATAAAAAACGAATTTTACATGCTATTGAAAATGAATTACTAGCCAAGGGTATGACGAAATCTGAGCATCCAGACGTGCTTGTAAATATTTTTATAAAATCTAAGGAGGAAATTGATCATTATGACAGAAACAGCTATCTTGATGTGTGGACTTATCAGCATTTCGGTTTAGGAAGTGGCCCAACGTATAACAATGTTTCTACAGCTATTGTGGGCACTCTTTTTATAGATATAATTGATGCGTCTAAAAAAGCTTTAGCTTGGCAAGGCGTTGGCGAAGGATTTATTAATTTTGTTGACAGTAAAGAAAAAAAAGACAAACTTTTTAAAGAATTTGCAACTGAAATAATGAAAAAATACCCTCCAACAAAATAATATTTGAGGAGGGTTAGATTAAGTCTGGTTAGTAAATTAATCTATTAATTCTATACTTACAGTATCGGGCATTTTTACCCTGTAACTCGGTTTAATTTTTAATCTTGATTTTACTTTAAATATCACAAATTTTCTACCGCGTTTAGATTTATTTAAAATACTAATAGCTCTTACAGTTAATTTATTACCATATATTTTTAAAGCTGGCTGGTTAGAGGGTTTAAAATAAAATTCGGTCACTACTGCTTTGTAATCAGAATTTGGAAAAATAACATCTATAGTAGCAGATCTAAGACTTGCTTTTTTAATCTTTATAGTACCACGTCCATCTGCTTCTCTACCTCTTATACTTATAAGGGGTTTTGGTAGTACGCCAATATCTTTATTTGATATTAGTTTTTCATTATTTTTAGTATTATTTGCAGCAACTTTATCTTTCTTTTTAACTCGCGTTTTAGGTTTTGCTTTGGCTATAACTTTATAAGATTTATTAAAGTACAAAACCAAATCAAGATTTCCATGCTTAATACGCATTTCACCGTCAACAGGGTGTGTCCCGATTGTTTTAGCAGCTCTAATTGAAATAGCTACTTCTCCATCCTTATAATTATTTTTAGAAACATTTTCACCATTAACAATCACGTTATTAGGTACTAAATTTTCAATAGATTTACTTATAAATAATTTACCGTTAATTTTTTCGCCAGGATAATATTTAGATTTATCTAAAACAACATCGACACGATAAGCATTAGCATTAACTTGTTCATCTCCCATTATGGATGCTAATAAATGCTTTTCTACTGTAACGATGTTAGATTGAAGCAATGTTAAATTAGCCAAGGCTTCTACATTTGATACCGATTTGAATTGGTAAGCTAGCCAAGGTTCTTTTTTATTATTTAGCACTTTAACTGGTTTTATACTAAAAAGAGAATCGAGTAAAGTTTGCGTTTCAAGAAAATCTTTATCTAAAGCAAATAAAACTTTACGTTTAAACGACGTTAAACTATCTAAAAATTGTAGACCTTGTTTTGTGATTTTTTTACTAGAAAAATATTCTTTTTGTAAAGAATTAATCGTTTTTTCTTTACCCGTATTTGGTTTAAAAGTCTTAACATGATTTTTTACAGCATCAAGATAATTAAAATAATCATCGGCAATAGCCAAAACTTGAGAAGCTACATCAAAATCATTTTTAAAAGTATCATCTAATTTAGAAGTATTTTCTAAAGTAGTAATATCATTTTTTAAACTAGCTTTTTTAAGCGTGTTTAAATTTTCTGTTTTCAAAGTGAGCTGTTGTAATGTACTGTCTGTCTTTATATTATTACAAGACACCATTAACAACAACGCCATAAGTAAAGCGTAAATTTGTTTCATATGCAATATGTATTGAAATGAAATCTAAATAAATCCCCCGATTATCTCTAGATCAAAAATCATTTTGAAATGTAAATATACATAAATACTTACAAATTACATATTTGCAAACTTGTTTTTTTATACAAATTTTCAAGAATCAATTTCTAAGACCTCAAAAGCTTATAAGCTTCGTCAATAGAGATTGGAAGTGTTTTTGAATAGTGAGAAATAAAATACTCTAAATAATACTTCCCTTTATTTTTATCAAGGTTATTTTGAAGGGCTATTTTGCCATATTGATAATAAAAACGCAGGTCGTTTGGATATTTTACTATGGCCTTATCTAAAACACTGAGGGCTTTTTGAGGTTGTTTTAAATAAATATCGTACAATTCTGCCAATCTGTAAAACGAATTTCTTGAACTGCCAACAGTCACGGCTCTTTTAAAATACACTTCGGCAATTTTATACTTTTTTGTGTACTTGGCAATACGTCCTTTAGCTAACAAGCCATCTATTTCGCTTACTTTCTCAAGTTCATCGGCATAAAATTTGGCTTTTTTATTACTTCCGCCTAGTAAAAAAGGGAGTCGTAAATAAGTTTCAATCAAAGCCCAACGCGTGTCTATATGACGCTTATCTAATTTAGCAGCAATCAAAAACTGTTTTTTAACTTTACCGATATAAAAAAGAGCTCTTAGTCTATTGCCTTCTAATAATTCAAAACCCAGAGCAGCCCCATATTTATAGTGATAATCGGCATTTTTATTATTTTGATTTATAAGATTTTTATAAATAGATTCTGCTGAACACCATTTTTTTTCCTTTAAGGCTTCTTCTCCAAGTTTTTCATCTTTATAATAAGGAGATGTGGTTTTTACATCTGAATGTAAAAACAAAGAATTTACAGCCTGATTTTTTTCAATGACAAACGAAGCGTCATTGGGAATTGTAAAATCTGTTTGTGCAACAGCCAAAGATGTAAAAAGTAATAAAAAAGCTTTTGTAAAACAGCGCATATTAAATTCCTATTTCACAGTTATAGTCGGATTAATTTGTAATTTATTACTCAGTGTCAATTAAAATGAATCTATTCTTTCTTGCAGTGTTTCCCATTGAATCATTAATTTTTCCAATTCTGCTTTAGCAATTTTATAAGTATTAAAAAAATCTGACTGAGAAATTTCAAAGTTATTGTGCTGAATTTGTAATTCTAACTTTTTTATCTCTTTTTCTTTTTGAGAAATTTTATGCTCAACAGAAGCTATTGAATTCTTTAGTTTTTTAAACTCTTTTTCGTTGTTTTTTTTATCCTTAAAATCAGAATTACTTTTCCCTTTTGATTTATTTACTTTCTCTTTTTTCTCTAGAGCTCTTAAATCTTCTAAGTTGTGTTGCTCTAAATAATAATTAATATCGCCTAAATATTCACGCAGTTTATGTTTTTTGAATTCGTACACTTTATTGGTCAAGTCTTGAAGAAAATCTCTATCATGAGACACAACTATCAGAGTCCCTTCAAAATTAGATAGCGCTTGTTTTAGGACGTTTTTTGATTGTATATCTAGATGGTTAGTAGGTTCATCCATTACCAAAACATTAAACGGACTTAGCAACATCTTACACAAAGCCAATCTATTACGCTCGCCACCTGAAAGTACTTTGGCTTTTTTGTCAATAGCCTCTGACCCAAAAAGAAAAGCGCCTAAATAATCACGAATTTTAACACGGTTTGTGTCATTAGCCGCCTCTTCCATTATTTGGAGAACTGTTCTTTCGCCATCTAAATAATCTGACTGATTCTGCGCAAAATAACCTATCTCTACATTATGTCCCAATTTGAGAAACCCTTCATGCTCTAATTCTTTGACAATTATCTTGGCCAAAGTGGTTTTTCCTTGACCGTTCTGTCCTACAAAAGCAATTTTACTGTTGCGCTCTATCAATAAATCAATGTTAGATAAAACAGTATTATCGCCATAACTTTTTGACAAGTCTTTGGCTTCTACAATAATTTTACCCGGTTGTTT
>CAZGZH010000029.1:0-9228 GCA_964529645.1 uncultured Flavobacteriaceae bacterium | reverse complement strand
TTACAACTTTACTTACTTCTTTTGCCATTTTTTAAACTTTAGTTAGATTTTCTAAAAGTGGAAGCCTATAGAAAACCAATAATTATTTATGTAACAGTTATGATATTTTTTCTACTTGCATATAACTCAATTCTAATGGTGTTTTTCTTCCGAAAATTTTAACCATTACTTCAAGTTTGCGTTTTTCTTCATTAATTTTTTCTATAGCGCCATCAAAACCATTAAAAGGTCCGTCAATTACTTTAACAGTTTCTCCAATTACAAACGGAATAGCGATATTATCATCTTGAACAGATAACTCATCTACTTTACCCAACATTCTGTTCACTTCGCTTTTTCGCATCGGAATTGGGTCACCACCTTTGGTTTCTCCTAAAAAGCCTATAACACCTGTAACAGATTTAATTACATGTGGTAACTCACCAACTAAATTGGCTTCAACCATTATATAACCTGGAAAATAAACACGTTCTTTACTAACGCGTTTCCCATTGCGTATTTGAATAACTTTTTCTGTTGGCACAATTACTTGATCAACATAGTCTGAAAGTCCTAATCTAGAAACTTCTGTTTCTATATAAGTTTTCACTTTATTTTCTTGACCGCCTACAGCCCTTACTACATACCAATTTTTGTTAGAATCAGCCATAATTTAATTAAAAAAACTAAAATATTTATCTAATCCCATCTGGAAAACCTTATCAGCTAAGAAAATTAACACTGCAAAAATAACCGTAAATACAGCTACTACAAGCGTAGATTTTTGAGCTTCTTGCCAAGACAGCCAAGTTACCCTTGTCTGTAACTCTTTAAAAGAATCTACTATATAATTGATTAATTTCATAATTCTAACCCTTTTGCACGCGGTTGAGCCTCTCCCCGACTACATTTTCGGGATAAACTTCTCGCCTCGTATTTATTCTATTTGCACGGGTGGAGAGGCTTCCTTCGACTACGCTCAGGATAAACTTCTCGCCCATCACTTTCTTATTTGCACGGGTGGAGAGGCTCGAACTCCCGACACCCGGTTTTGGAGACCGGTGCTCTACCAACTGAGCTACACCCGTAAATACAAGGTGCTTTCTCTATAATTTAGAGAAGCACCTTGTAAAAATTTTTAAAGATTTTTACTAAAGGATTTCGGTAACTTGACCGGCTCCTACAGTTCTACCACCCTCGCGGATAGCAAATCTTAAACCAACATTCATTGCTATTGGTTGGTGTAAATTTACTTCAATAGTTAAGTTATCACCAGGCATAACCATTTCTACACCGCTAGGTAAGTTAATAGTACCTGTTACATCAGTTGTACGTACGTAAAACTGTGGACGATAGTTATTATGGAATGGTGTATGACGACCACCTTCTTCTTTTTTAAGGATATAAACTTCTGCTTTAAATTTATCGTGAGGTGTAACTGATTTTGGCTTACAGATTACCATACCTCTTCTAATATCTTCTTTAGCGATACCTCTTAACAATAAACCTACATTATCTCCAGCTTCACCACGATCTAATATTTTACGGAACATTTCAACTCCTGTTACAACAGATGTTAATTTTTCTGCACCCATACCAATAATATCAACTGGATCTCCTGTATTAGCAACACCTGTTTCAATACGACCTGTAGCAACTGTACCACGACCTGTAATAGAGAATACATCTTCAACTGGCATTAAGAAATCTTTATCAACGTCACGTTGGGGTAACTCAATCCAAGAGTCAACAGCCTCCATTAACTCCATTATTTTTTCCATCCATTTAGGCTCTTTATTCAAACCACCTAAAGCAGACCCTTGAATAACTGGCGTGTTATCACCATCATAGTCATAGAAAGATAATAACTCTCTAATTTCCATTTCAACAAGTTCTAACAACTCGTCATCATCAACCATATCTACTTTATTCATAAATACAACTAATCTAGGAATACCTACTTGGCGTCCTAATAAGATGTGTTCTCTTGTTTGAGGCATTGGACCGTCTGTAGCAGCTACAACAATAATAGCACCATCCATTTGAGCAGCACCAGTTACCATATTCTTAACATAATCGGCGTGACCTGGACAGTCAACGTGAGCGTAGTGACGATTTGCTGTTTGATACTCTACGTGAGCAGTGTTAATTGTAATACCTCTTTCTTTTTCTTCAGGAGCATTATCAATTTGATCAAAGTCTTTTATCTCTGAAAGACCTTTTTCTGCTAATACAACAGTAATAGCAGCAGTTAAAGTTGTTTTACCGTGATCAACGTGTCCAATTGTACCAATGTTTAAATGTGGTTTGGAGCGATCAAAATGTTCTTTTGCCATGTTATTAAATTTTAATATTAAATCTTAGTTATTATTTAGTGTTATTCTTTATTTCTTTTATTTTTTTATTAGGTTTTAAATTTAAAACCTAAAAGAGCCAGCAACGGGAATTGAACCCGTGACCTCTTCCTTACCAAGGAAACGCTCTACCCCTGAGCTACACCGGCTTAAAGAATTTTTAGAGCGGGAGACCGGGCTCGAACCGGCGACAGTCAGCTTGGAAGGCTGAAGCTCTACCAACTGAGCTACTCCCGCAATTATTCTTTAAAAATTCCAATATTTCAAAAATTAAAATTTTTGAAATGTGGTGAGAGAAGGATTCGAACCTTCGAAGCTTGCGCAACAGATTTACAGTCTGCCCTCGTTGGCCACTTGAGTATCTCACCATTTTATCAAAGAACTTTGCAGATTAGGATTTAAACTCCATAAACACATACTCTAAATTTTAAAACTTAAAGTATCTGTTACTTTCTGCTTTTATTTTTGAGCCGATAGAGGGACTCGAACCCACGACCTGCTGATTACAAATCAGCTGCTCTAGCCAGCTGAGCTACATCGGCTTTTTAAAAAAACAAACCGCTATTTCTAACGGTCTGCAAATGTATAAAGTTTTATTTCTTTTACAAAACTTTTTTTAGCTATTTTTTTTTAACTTTTAATCACGTATTTTTTCCTTCTTTTTTCGGAGTTGTCTTTTAAGTGTATCAAGGGCATTATTTACACCTTCTTCCATATATTTAGCTTGTTTTTTTACCATAAATTCATTGCCCGGAATACTTACTTTAATCTCTACAATTTTATTATCTTTCACACTTGTCTTTTGTACTTTTAAAAAGACCTCTACATTAATTATTTTGTCATGAAATTTATCTAAAAGTTTTACCTTTTCTTCTACAAATTTAATTAGTTCTTTGTCGGCATTAAAATTAACAGATTGAATAAATACTTTCATAATTTGTCTAATTTTTGGCACTCCGTGGGTGCGCCTGGTTATACACTTCTTTTAATTTTCCTAAGCTACTACTTGTATAAACTTGTGTTGATGCTAAACTAGCATGACCCAAAAGCTCTTTAATAGCATTTAAATCTGCTCCTTCGTTAAGTAAATGAGTCGCAAACGAATGGCGTATAATATGCGGACTCTTTTTTACCTTTGAAGACACCCTACTAAAGTAGCTATTTATTATACGATATACAAGCGAATCGTATATTATTTTTCCTTTTTCTGTTATAAATAATCTATCTGAATTTGTGGTTATTTTTGATCTTAAATTAAGGTAGTTTCTCAAACTATTGATTACAAAGCCCAATAACGGAATTAAGCGTTCTTTGTTGCGTTTACCTAAGACTTTTAATGTGTCATTCTGTAGATTAAGGTCATCTAAAGTAATGTTTATCAACTCACTTCTCCTAATGCCAGTGGCGTAAAAGAGCTCTATTATCAACTTATCACGCAGGCTAATAAAATCATTTAATCCGTTAAGGCTTTCTAAAACCTGTGCTATTTCCTTTTCAGAAAAGGGAACCTGCAACTTCTTTTCCTTTTTTAAAGGTTTGTGTTTTATAAGCGGATTTACGCTTATGGTTTTAATTTTTAATAAAAATTTATAGTACGATTGCAAAGTACTTATCTTTCTATTTATAGAGCTGTTGCTGTTTTTTTGATTGACCAACCTCACAATCCAAGAGCGGATTTCTGTATAAGAGACCTTGTCTATATTTTTTAAAGAAAATTCGTTTAAACAAAAGCTTGCGAAATTATTTAAATCGGTTTTATACGCCTTTACCGTTAAAGGGGCATATTTTTTTTCTAAAGCGATATAAGATATAAATGCTGTTATAGACATAAAAAACCTTTGCTAACAAAGTTACAAATAGTTTTCTTTAGTTATAGATATAATTAAGCAATAATAAACCTCAGCTAAATAAATAACTGAGGTTTGAATATTATACTGTTTTTAAAAAAACTAAGCTTGTTCTTCGGCTGTTCTTTTGCGTTGTACGTAAGAAGCTTTTATTAATTGTGCTCTCTTAGAAACAGAAGGTTTTGTAAACTGTTTGCGTTCGCGTAAGTTTCTCATAGTCTTCGTTCTGTCAAACTTGCGCTTGAAACGTTTTAAAGCTCTGTCTATGTTTTCTCCGTCTTTTACAGGAATAATTAACATAATTTGGCACCTCCTTTCATAAGTTCCTTTTAAAAATTATTATTTTGGGCTGCAAATATACATATATTTACACATTTATAACTTTTATTGACATTAAATTGCCCATCAATCTATATGAAACGTTTATTTAAAGCCCTCATCAGAATAATAATCCTCTTTTTAGTCTTAACTGTCGGCTTCTTTTTTTGGGGATCGTCAATTGTGTATCCTGAAAAAGAATATAATCTCATTATTAATAATAATGTTGAGAATGCACAAGCAAACGATTCTATTCTGAGCATTCTTACCTATAATATAGGATACCTTAGCGGGATGACGAATAACCTGCCTATAGCCAAACCCAAATCACTTTTTGACAACAATCTAGAACAGGTTAAATCTGTTTTAAAATCTTTAAATATTGATATACTGGCTTTTCAGGAAATCGATTTTGCCTCGTCGCGCTCTTATGACGTCAATCAACAACTTGAAATTGCCAAACTGGGTTATCCATTTATTGGGCAAACCGTTAATTGGGATAAGCGTTATTTACCTTTTCCCGAGTGGCCTATCTCTATGCAATTTGGACGTGTCTATTCTGGACAATCTGTGTTGAGTAAATTTCCTATAAAAAAACAAGACCGCCTAGTTTTAGAAGCTGTAGAAGATGACCCATTTTACCGCACCGCTTTTTATCTAGACCGTTTGGCTCAGGTTGATAAAATAGATATTAACGGTAAAATACTTGTGGTTATTAACGTACACCTTGAAGCTTTTGACAAGCCCACACGTACTATTCAAATTAAAAGAGTCCTTAAATTATACAATACGTATAAAGACAATTATCCCACTTTATTGGTGGGCGACTTTAACAGCGACATGAAATATACCCATGCCAGTATTAGCCCTATAATTAACAGTCCCAATATAGGCATAGCAGCTTATAATAAACCCTACGCCAATACTTTTAATTCTGTAAAACCTAGTAAACGTATCGACTACATTTTTTATAACAAGAATTTTATAGAAGAAGTGAGTAGCCGTGTGGTAACCGAAATGGGCGATGCGTCAGACCATCTCCCTTTGATGATGACTTTTAAGTTGAAATAAAATACATATTAACATCTTTATTATAAATATATTACAATTAAAAGTTAAAACTTTTAGTTTTGTTCCTACCTACCTAGGATAGGTATTGTCTGATATATTCAATTATATGGGGACATATCATTACATTAGCACTTATTAGAAATAATGAGAAGATTAACTAAATTTATTGAAAGTAAAAATTCTGGAAAGATTATTCTAGGACTTTTTATATTGACGAATATCATTTATAGCTATATGCTAATGGTTACGATTCCGAAAACTATGGAGTTCTCAAACGGAATGAAATTATTGGATATGATGCCGACAGGGTATGATTGGAATTATGTAAACGAATTATTTAATACTCTCGGAGCAAATGGACGTAAAACCTATCTAACTAACCAAATACCTGTGGATATGTTTTACCCATTCTTTTTTGGATTAAGTTACTGTTTGATTTTCGCTTATTTTCTAAAAAAACTTAGGAAACTCCGTTCTTCATTTATCTATCTATGTTTATTACCAATAATTGGTGGAATTGCTGACTATTTAGAGAATTTCGGAATTATAAAAATGTTGAACAATTATCCAGATTTGACAGAGACTACCGTTAATACAACCAATACTTTTTCAGTTCTAAAAAGCACTTCAACAGGTATATTTTTTATTGTCTTGATAGTAATCCTAATAATACTTGGAATTAGATTCGTGAAAAAAAATAAAACAAGTGCTAACAATTTGTTTAGTTAATAGCTACTAATTGCTAAACCCAAAGTTAGTTTTATAAAACAAAGTTTGCTGTACAACCAAAAGTTTGAGAATTTTAATACGCCTCTAACCATACAAGTAGCCGATAAGCGTTATACCTACCTTTCTTTACAACTCACTTTAAGCATTTTTTAAAACAAAAAAAAGACCCTCTTTAAAAGAAAGAGAGTCTTTTCTATAGTATATGTATTAATTATTATTTAGGATCTAATATATTTTCTATACGTTTTTTAGCATCTTGTAAATGATACCGTGTTATTCTGTTGGGCGCTTTAGCAATGGCATTGCTTACAGCGCGTTTTAAGATATTGAGTTCACCACGTACAACCGCTCTGATGTCAGACTGACTAATAGTAACTCTCGTGCCTTTTGTATAACGCCCAAAATTTAATAATTTGGGTTGTTTTTTAGCCGTCATCAAATAACTTAATCTGTCTATATAAGCCCGTTGTAAGTTACGACGATAAGTGTCAATACTTCTTCCTGTAGATAATTCAGACCAAATACCACGACGCAAATCATCCATCATATTCACCAAAGAATAGGCTTTACTGCCGTTAAGTGCTTTGTTTTCTATCAATCTGCCCATACGCCCCATACTTAAAAGACCTCTAAGAGTTCTTTCTTGAATGGCACGAATACGCTCTACATTACCAGAGTATTCTATCTTGCTAAATAAATCTTTATTGATAAGCCATTTAGGTGTTTTAAATAATTGCGATTGTAAAAACTGCATATTCTTACGCTGACGTGCTTTCGAAACAGGGGTGTAAACAGCCCCCTCTTGTCCATAAGTTTTATAGTTTTCGTAAACGCCACCAATATTAGAAGTCGCATGACCCATATAACGGTTGAATTGGTTTAAAACCTGTCCGTACATTTTTTTCAAGTCGCGGTAATCTGCACCTTTTTTCTCTGTCCAAGTAACTAAATTTGGTACGATACGTTTTAAATTGGCAATACCATAAGTACCTGCTTTAACAGCATCGTCTCCCAAATCTTCTGTTTGACTACTAGGATCTACTATATCGCCAACTTGTTGTTGTCCAAATCTATAACGGGGGTCTCCAGCGTGTTTTAAAATCCAAGCATCTAAAGTTTTCTTTTCATCTGCTGCTGTTTTAGCCTCTAAAATGGGGCGGTATCCCCAACGTATAGCATACTTATCATAAGTACCAATACCTGGAAAAAGTTTAACCCCTTTATCGCCTGGCTGTGCTATATAGTTAAAACGGGCATAATCCATAATAGAAGGCGCTGTACCACTATTTTTAGTAAAAGTAGCCGAACGTAAAGAATCTACAGGATAAGCCGCACTGGCACCCATATTATGAGGGAGTCCCATTGTATGCCCCACTTCATGTGAAGACACAAAACGAATTAACTGTCCCATGACCTCTTCGTCAAATTCGGGTTTTCTAACATCGGGATTTATAGCGGCTGTTTGTACAAAAAACCAATCGTGTATCAACGTCATAACATTGTGGTACCAGTTGATATCACTTTCTAAAATTTCACCTGAGCGTGGGTCACTTACATGAGGTCCGTTGGCATTGGGAATAGGTGACGCCAAATAACGCACAACTGAATAACGTACATCTTCTGGCGACCAATCTGGATCTTCTTCTTTGGTAGGCGGTTCTTTAGCAATAATAGCATCCTTAAAACCTGCCGCTTCAAAAGCTATTTGCCAATCTTCTATACCCTGTTTAATGTATTTGCGCCATTTTTTTGGTGTAGCTCTGTCAACATAATACACAATTTGTTTTTTAGGCACCACCAATTCGCCACGTTTAAATTTAGCGATATCAGCCTCTTTTACTTCAAGTCGCCAACGGTCTAAAAATTCAACACTTTTTGTTTTTTGATCGGGTAAACCATAATCGGTTTGACCTGATGTAAACCATCCCACACGTTGGTCGAACATACGGCGTTTCATGGGGACTTCTGGTAATAAAACCATAGAATTGCTAAACATCAAACTAATAGAGCCTGTACTTGAATTTGAAGGTGGACGCGATGAAAAATAGGTTTTTACATGACGGATTTCAATATTTTTAGGATAGGAACTAATGCGTTCTATATAAGACCTAGAAGCGTCGAAACGCGATACTTTTAAACCTTTACGTCTTCTGCTTTGCAAGGCAATTGCTGGTACATCTTTAGCAAAAAATGGCGAAGCATCAATAACTACAGCCGTAGTGTCTTTATTAAATGCTTTTATAGGAAAACTGTATAAAATAGGTTCAAAATTAGAATTGACAACGGCTTCGTGAATGGGCAATGAATCATTGGCCACAACATCATAAGAAACCACTCTTAAAAGCACCTTTTTCCCATGACGTTGCCAACGCAATACTTGCGTATTTTGTTTACCACCGCCAAAGCCTAACCCAGAGGCTGTTTTGGCAATACGGGTAACCATGAGCATTTCTTTACCCAACATATTGTTAGGTATCTCAAATAAATATTTATCTTCTTTTTTGTGGACTTTAAAAAGACCTTCGTCTGTTTTAAAGTCTTTTGTTACAACCTTATCGTAAGGTAAAATGGCGCCTTTTTTAGGTTTTTTTGGTTTGGGTTTGGGTTTGGGCGCTACTGTAGTAACCTGACCTTTTTTTCTTTTCTTTTTACGCTTTTGAGCATTTACGGTACCTATTACCGAAAACACAAGAATAAAAGCTAATAATCTTGGTAAGTATTTACGAATCATAAAAATGAATTTACACAGTGTTTTTAAAAAAATACACTGCAATTGTTAGACTCCGAAAATAAAAAATAAACAAGCGAGAATTCTTAAAATTATGTTAAAGAAAGTTCTTAATAAAAAACACTTTTAAAAAGTTTAAACACCCCCCTTAATCCCTCCTCAGGGAGTGAATCCTTTCAATTGAGAATTCTAAATGTTAAAA
>CAZGZH010000028.1:0-9393 GCA_964529645.1 uncultured Flavobacteriaceae bacterium | reverse complement strand
ACTGGTTACCCAACTATAAAAAATCTTGGTTAAAAGGGGATATTTCAGCTGGATTAACAGTGGGTGTTATATTGATTCCTCAAGGCATAGCCTATGCTATGATTGCCGGCTTACCACCTATTTATGGACTTTATACGGCTTTGATTCCGCAACTAGTTTATGCCATATTTGGTACGTCTAGACAATTGGCTGTAGGCCCTGTGGCTATGGATTCTCTTATTGTAGCTTCTGGCATAAGCGCCATTGCCACTGTGGGGACAGAACATTTTGTAAGCTTGGCTATTTTATTGGCCTTTATGATGGGTATTATTCAAATTGCCTTTGGGCTTTTTAGATTAGGGTTTTTAGTGAATTTCTTATCGAGACCTGTTATTAGTGGTTTTACATCGGCCGCCGCATTAATAATTGGCTTGAATCAATTAAAACACCTTATGGGTGTTAATTTACAACGTAATAACCAATTACAATACTTAATTTCTGATGCTTTTGAGCATATAAAACAAATTAACTGGGTAACATTTATAATAGGTGCTGGTGGTATTATTTTCCTCGTCTTAATGAAACGTTATTTTAAAAAAATGCCAGCCGCCTTGTTTGTTGTTATCATAGGTATTTTATCAGTTAAGATTTTTAATTTAGAATCTTTTGGTGTTAAAATAGTAGGCGTTATTCCGCAAGGATTGCCCTCTTTTAACCTACCAAAACTAGATTACGACACACTAAATGCCTTAGCTCCCGTGGCGCTGACCTTGGCTTTAATTGCTTTTATGGAAGCTATTTCTGTTGCCAAAGCCGTAGAAGCCAAACACAACAATTATAAAGTGAATGCCAATAAAGAGCTCATTGCCCTTGGTTTTAGCAACATGGTTGGTTCTCTATTTCAAAGCTATCCTTCTACAGGTGGCTTTTCTCGTACGGCTGTAAACGACCAAACAGGGGCACATACGCCTTTAGCATCGGTAATTTCTGCTCTGGTTGTAGGTCTTACGCTCCTATTTTTAACGCCTTTATTTTATTATCTACCAAAAGCCATTTTAGCAGCTATTATTATGGTGGCTGTTTTTGGTTTGTTAGATTTTAAGGTTCCCAAACAACTTTGGAACTACACCAAAAAAGATTTGGCTATTTTAAATATCACCTTAATAATTACCGCTACAGTAGGTATAAAAGAGGGCATTATTGTAGGTGTACTTTTATCTTTAGGGATGCTCATTTATAAATCTACCAAACCCCATGTGGCTATATTGGGGAAAGTTCCCAATACTTATTTGTACAGAAACATTAAAAGGTTTAAAGATTTAGATATCTCTAAAGACATCTTAATCATTCGTTTTGACGCCCAGCTTCATTTTGCTAATACTACTTTTTTTAAAGACACTCTATTTAGTGAAGCCTCAAAAAAAGGAAGCACTTTAAAAATTATTATTATTAATGCAGAAAGCTTAAATAACTTAGATAGTAGTGGTGTTTATGCTTTACAAGAAGTTCTTAAACATTTTAAATCTAAAAATATAGATATTTATTTTACGGGCTTAAAAGGACCTGTTAGAGATACTATTTCTAAATCGGGTATTATTTCTGATATAGGCACACAACACTGTTTTATGAGTATTCAAGAAGCGGTAGATTATTATAAGAAAAGCCTTCAAGCCATTTAAAGAAGTCTTATGTTAATCAGATAAATTATTGAAATCTAAATTCGTTCTCGCCATTTTAAGCCCGTCAATTCGAGTGATTTTTTCATGAAATGAGAAAAATAGTATCGAGAATAGAGGCCTGTGTAAAATAGTGTGATACTCAAACTCACGCTATTTTATTATGCAACTTCTTTTTATCAAAAGCAACCTAAAAAGGATTACTTTTAAATCTAAAGGTTAGGGATATAAACGGGCTTATAGTGAAAAATTTTTCATGTAAATCATTAAAATCTTTATTTTCAATAAACGTATCGGCTTCTTTGTATTTATTTTTAAGTTTATCTATTTGATGAAAGGTAATACCTCCTGTTAAAATCATATTTTGAGCAAAAACTATTGATATACCGCCATAGGCAGACAATTCCTTTGGGTCTAGATTAATGCCACCAGAAGGTGCAATTTCGAAATTCCCAGAAAAATTACTTAAATAACTAAATTGAATACTTGGATAATACTTGTATAAATTACGTCTGCCATCTTTTTCTAAAATATAAGTAGAATCATTTTGTTTTACTGCTCTAAATGTTTGTCTATTGATATTAATGGCACTACCAATACCAAAGGAAGTTATCCATTTTCCTTTACTTGGTGCTTTGTAAATTCTTTTCCATTCTTGTAGAACGGCATTGTCACTCTTCTTAATTTTTTTTATTAAGACTGTAATTGTTATGCCTTTTCTAATATTGTTAAATACTATTTCTTTATAATACTTACTTTTTATTTTTATAACAGATAAGATATCTAATAGCTTTTTAGCACATTTTGAATTTTCTTTCTTAAGGTTATTAATCTCGTTAATTAGTTCCTTAAGCTGGATGTTTTCTAACGAATCTTTAAGTATTTTTTCTGACGAAATTTTATTTAAACCAACTAAATAACTATTGTATTTTTTAATTTTATTATTATATCTCGAACTGATGCCCTCACAGTTATCTAATAACTTACCTTTTTTATCAATTTGTATTGAATCTTTTGATTTAGTAGCTGTTTCTTTAACTTTTGACGGTTCAAGAGGTTCAATTACTATTTGTTCTTCTTGAGCCGTTATTGAGTAATAATAATCTTCGTTTTTAACCAGATATTTTATAATAAACTTGGTATTGCCTGTTTTAATGTTTCTAGACAATAAACTTATGTTAGTTTCAGATAAATCAATTTCATATTCTTTTACTTTCTGCCCAAAGGCGTTTGCCATGGCAAAGCAAAAAATAAATAGTATTATCTTTCTCATAATTATTAGCTTTAATTTATTATTCAATTAGTCTTTTCTTTTTTATTTTTTGTTTTAGAAATTCTGAAACCCCATCTCTATATACCTTATTAAAATATTTAGCGCGTTTCCATTGAGTTACAGCAACATCCTTATTCCCTAATTTATAACTGATATCTCCCTTATACTCTAAAAGTATAGAACTACGACTCCCTCCATTATTCGTTGCTCTAACAGACATATCTTGTGCTTCTTTATACATTCCTCGCTTATATAAAATCCTTGTATATGTAATTTGATAATTGTATTTTTTAGGCTCTAACTCTATAGCCAATTTTATCATCTTTTCAGCTCTATCTAGATTTTTTACATTATTAGACAAAATCTTACTGTAACTGTTGAGTAAATATGTGTTTTTAGGACTAATCTTTAATCCTGCTTCAAAGGTCTCAACCGATTTGTCAAAATCTTTTATTTTGTGATAGATTTCACCTAATCCTATATAAAAACTAACTAGTAAGAAAGAATTATCTTTTGAATAACCCATTCCTTTCTTATAATATTCAATTGCTTCTTCATCGTTTTTGCTTATATCTTTTGCCAAAGAAACATTGAGCTTTTTATCAATACCTTTCTTTATAGACGAAAACAAATTTTTCTTTCTGCTTTTTATGTATGCGTAGTGATAATACATAATGGCACTTTCTGGGTATGTATCAATACCTTTTTGCAATATTTTTAAAGCCTCGTTGCTTTTCCTTCCTTTAAAATAGACTAAAGCTTCTTTTACTATAGCAGGAATATTAGCTTCGGTATTAATACAGCTCACTGTTAAACAATTACGTTTCTCAAGAAATAATTCTTTTGCTTTTTTATTTGTAGCCTTTTCATCTCTTTTCACCCATGACTTTACCAGTTTATTAACACTAGTCTCTCTATAATTTTGGGAAACACTATTTAAATGAGCGTAAAAGGCTTTAGGTTTTAACCCGTTTTCTAGATTAACATCTAAATAATAATTTAAATCATTATTTAATAGTAACATTATTTTACTCTGATCATTATGATATTTAAGATTGTATAGTGCAGATTTTGCCATAAAAAATCTTGATTTAAGGTCTCTTGTTGACTTAAAATAGTTTATAGCCTTTTTGTTATACTCTGGTTTATAGTACTTATTTCTCAAATAAATATTAACCTCATACCATGTGTTTAGAACTTTATACTTTTCATTATATTCTAATAATTTTTGGATTCTTTTTACACCCTCATTTTCTGTAAAAACGTCAAACTCATTTCTATATTTTTTCCTTGTTGACTTTATCTTATAAACATTATTTTTCTTCCCATCATAATAAAAGGTACCATTCCTATATTCAACAATTTCTAAATTAGAATATTTCACCTTCTCATGGACAATTTCTGAATTTCTCAACTCTTTAAAGCTTTCTATAAACTGGTTGGTAAAATGACTTACTATCATTTTAAGCCTGTTTAATTGGGCTTCTGATATTATAGTGTGTAAGTTTTTATAATTGGAACCTCCTTCTTTTTCAATAAGCCAATCTAAATTTAGTAGCGCTTTATTTTCATAGAGTCTTAGCCCTTTTTCTTGTTCAAAAAAGGCATCATAATTTTTGTTTTTATATAGATTTCTTATTTTTTTATCTATAAAAGACATCTCTGTTAAATATTCTTTTATCTTTTTATTTTTATAATTAACATTTCGTATCCTGTCATTTTTCATGCTATTGGCTATCTGAAACCCAACATTTACTAATTTTGTGGTGACTTGTTTTAACCCTGCTTCATAATTTGCTATTTTTTGGTTAGAATTACTTAAATAGTCTGTAATTGGGCTTTTATTATAGTTGTTAGAATTATTATTAGAGTTGTCTTTTTTTAGGTCTTTTTCCTTCTTTTCTTCTTCTTTTTTCTTACCTAAATATTCAATACGGTCTTCTGCCCATTTAATTCTTTCTTCGATATTTCTAATATGGTTGTTAAATAACACTTGAAATCCATTTGCGCTAACATTGTCTCCTCTAGTTTTAATCCCTAATGTTTTTATTCGAGATAGCATAGATCTATACTGTTGGTCCGATTTAAATAACCTTAATTCATTTCTTGCGCGGTTGATAAACCTTTTTAATTGGCTTACCGTTGAAGCATAATGGCTTCCATTTTCATACAGAATAGGTTGTATATTCTTAGTATACACCCCCCTAATCTGAGTTAAATAAACATCCATTTTTCTATTTAAACTATTATATTCTTTCCTATAATTTCCATAATTGGGGTCATCCATATATTTTGGTCTGCCCCCTTTATCTTCAATAGTGACTGGGACTCCTTGCCCGTAAGTATTAATAGACGCTATTGTTATTAATAAGCCTAAAATTATTTTTGATTTCATAGTTTAATTTTCATTAGCTACAATAATAAAACACTACAACAAACCAAACAATACTCATTATCAGGTATTTTTAATATATTTACGGCACTACTATAGCTAAAAAATTATGAAAGATGCACATATTGCAAAGCTCTTTGATGTTTGGGAGGTGCAAAATAAAATTCTGTTACCTGCCAATAAAAAGCCTCTCATTAAAATAATAGACCAAGTAGCGGCTTTATTTTCTGCAGGGAACACCTACTATTTTGTGTTAAACTTTGAGACTTACCGTATGGATTATGTGAGCGAGGGTACAAAAACTATATTAGGCATTGAATCAGATGAATTTACTTTAGAAAAATTTCTTGATTGTTTAAACCCCGAAGACCTTGAAAAATTACATGAAAAAGAATCTGCTTCATTAAATTTTAAGCTAAATAAAATTCCTGAAGAAGATATTCTTAAATACAAAACTGTTTACCTTTTAAGAGTTAACCTAAAAGATGGCACACAAAAAACGTTACTGCATCAATCAAAAGTATTAAACCTATCAAATGATGGAAAAGTGTTCCAAGTCATGTCAATTCATACAGATATCACTTATCTTCATAGCCCCATTGACCATAAGATATCTTTTATAAGTAGTGACAATAAATTACCTTCTTATTATTCTCTTAATACAGGAGATTCTTTTAATTTAAAAGAGACAAAAGATAAATTTGCTTTAACACCCAGAGAAAAACAGATCTTAAAGAAAATATCTGAAGGGAAAAGTGTTATCGAAATTGCTGATAAATTATATGTTTCAGTACACACAATAAACACCCACAGAAGAAATATTTTAAGAAAAACAGATTGTAAAAACATGACGCAATTAATAACAAATTGCATACGTTGTGGCATTATTTAACGCTCCTTTAAAATTTTTAAACTACACCATTTCTTCTACCTGTTCTGTATTTTTAACCTCTATCTTTCCATTAGTAGGCATCATATTTTTCCAAACCCAGTTGTAATGTGCTATTAATTTTTTGGCTTTTGAATGGGGCCTGTCTCCAGCGGTATGTGCATCTTCAACAACAATAATATTATAATCTTTAACTAAAGCAGATTGGATAGTAGATGATACACAAAAATCTGTTGCACATCCTGTAATATACAATTCGTCAATAGATAACGCTCTTAATGTAGTGTCTAAATTAGTATTATAAAAAGCGTCATTTGCCGTTTTATTTAGAAATATATCTGTAGAATTTACTTCTAAATCATCTAACAACTCCCAGTCTGGTGTGTTTGGGACGTACATGTCAAAAACACTCCCATCATGTTGAATCACAATTACCGGGTATTTATAATTTCTGAATATTTTAGAAATATGATTGATTCTTTTTACAACTCCTTCAGAATCAAATTGAGGAGTTGAAGGCAAAAATGACCCTTTTTGCATATCTATTATTAAAAGGGCTTTATTATTTTTTAAGCTATTAGTCACTTTAAAAAAAATTAAATATATATGCTAATCTAATGATAATTAACGTGCCCTCAAAAAAAGCAAAACATTTTACCTTTTTTCAATAACTTCCCACTTTAGGTCTCAATTTAACAAAACCTTATAATTGAAATGTAATTTAAATCACATAAAGTGATAAAGAGATTATTAATTTAGACCCCACAATTAAGAATTAAAAACACAAAAAGATGAAAGTAGAACAATTATTTACCGGATGTTTGGCAGAAATGGCCTACTATATTTGTAGTAATGGCGAGGCTGCAATAATTGATCCTTTACGCGAAACTGAGCCTTATATTAGAATGGCCGAAGCCGATGATGCCAAAATTAAATATATTTTTCTTACACATTTTCACGCCGATTTTGTTTCTGGTCAATACGATTTAGCTCAAAAAACAGGTGCAACAATTGTTTTTGGACCTAATGCAACAGCCGAATATAAAATTCATAATGGCACAGATGGTGAGCTTTTTAAAATTGGCAATATCAATTTAAAATTATTGCATACGCCGGGGCATACAATGGAATCGTCTTCTTATCTTTTAATAGACAAATATGGTTTTACACCTTATGTATTTACAGGAGATTGCTTGTTTATTGGCGATGTAGGGCGTCCTGATTTAGCAGTAAAATCTGATATAACACAAAATGATTTAGCGGGTTTCTTATTTGATTCGCTTAGAATAAAAATAATGACTTTACCAGATGACATCATCGTGTATCCAAATCACGGGGCGGGTTCGGCTTGTGGTAAAAATATGAGTTCAGAAACTTATGACACTTTAGGTCATCAAAAAGAAACCAATTATGCACTTCGTGCCGATATGACCAAAGAAGAATTTATTACAGAAGTGACTACTGGCCTTAAACAACCGCCACAATACTTCCCTAATAACGTTCGTATGAACAAATCTATAAATACCAGTATAGATACTATTCTACACAAAGGCACAACACCTTTAGATGCACCTACTTTTAAAGAGTACAGCGAAAGAAATGACATTTTAGTGATAGATACACGTAACAAAGAATCCTATACAGAAGAAGGAACTGTACCAGGCGCTTGGTATATTGGTGTTGATGGCAATTTTGCGCCTTGGGTTGGTACACTTGTAAAAGATATCAATCAGAAAATAATATTTATTGCAGATGATGAACTGCGTGTAAACGAAATAGTAACACGTTTCTCTAGAGTGGGCTACGACAATACTATGGGCTATTTGGCCGGTGGTATTACCGCTTGGAAAGAAGCTGGTTTTGAAGTCGATAAAATAAAGTCAGAAACAGCTTACAGTTTTGCAGATAAATTTAATAAAGGTGTTATAGAAAATGCACTAGACGTCCGCCGTGAATCAGAATATCTTTCAGAACACGTTGTAGGTGTAGAGAACTTTCCATTAGATTTTATCTCTCAAAATTTTGCCGAAATAGATGCCTCTGCAACATACCACTTACATTGTGCTAGTGGTTATCGCTCTTTAATTGCGGCTTCTATTTTTCAAGCCAATGGTGTAAAAAATGTAACAGATGTTCGCGGTGGTTTTAACGATTTAAAAGAAACATCGTTAAAATTTACAGAATATGTGTGTCCAACAACACTGTTATAATTCATAATAATTAGGTTTTGTAATGCTCTTAAATATTTTTACTAATTTTAAGGGCATTATTTTTGCTATTAGATGTTAAAACTTATTGGTATGAGAATTTTAAAATTATTATTTATAACTTTTTTATTTATCGGTTTAAGTCAAACCGCAATAGCGCAAACAAAAGGCGGTGTTGTTAAAAATATCGAGCCTGTAACATTAAATAGCGTTTTAAGTAATAACATCCAACTTGTTGACGTTAGAACACCAAACGAATTTAAATCTGGACATATTAACAAGTCGCTTAATATTAATTATTACGATCAAGATTTTAGCACACAAATTGCTAAACTAGACAAATCAAAACCCATTTACGTGTATTGTAGAAGTGGTGTTAGGAGTAAATATTCTAGCGAAATTCTTAAAAAATTAGGCTTTAAAACTATCTATAACTTAAAGGGTGGCATCTTAAATTGGAACGCCAATAAATTACCTTTAGAAAAATAAACTATTAACTCTTAAATTATTTTATCATGAAAAAAAATGTAGGAACTATTGACAAAGTCATTCGTTTGATAATTGCTGTTGTAGCTGTTTATTTTGCTTATGCAGGTGGTATTGAAGCTGTTTGGGCTGGTTATGTTCTTTATGCTGTTGGTGCCATTATGCTATTTACAATTTTAACCAGTTCTTGTCCGCTTTATTCTATAGTAGGCAAGAGTACTGCAAAAAAATAATCCCTCGACTAGATACTCTTAATTGTACTTAGTCTAAGTAACCCACTATTATTATTTAAAATCCTAATGATTTCTCCGAATGATTTAGGATTTTTTTTGTTTTAAATTATTATTGTGATATTCTTCACATTTAGTTTGTTATTATTTTATAATTTGCCCCCTTAATTACTACTCACAATTTATGAAAACGCACTTTCAAATCCTAAGCAGGCTTCAAGTCTGATCCACGCAGGCCCCGGATTTTTTAATGAGCCGATG
>CAZGZH010000027.1:0-9533 GCA_964529645.1 uncultured Flavobacteriaceae bacterium | reverse complement strand
GACGATATGCCTAAATAACTTTGCGTTAAATAGTTTCCGGTAACACTTACAAACCAAGAATGAGGATCTCTGTATTCAATACCAAAAGAGTAGGCTTTTTGAGGGCCAACGGCTAACTTGTAATTTTTAAGATAAGCTGTTCCTAAATTGGTTACACCAAACTCATCGGCAGATAAAAATAGCTGTGGATTATTTGCGTAAGTATGTTGACCAACAGCCGCAACACCTGTTAATTTTATAGTAGGTGTTATTTGGGCTTCTATACCAAACTCACCACCAAAATTTAGACGGTCTGAGCCTGTTAATATTTGTGATAAGAAAAACGAATCATTAGAAGCATCGGTTATACCGGGAAGTGTTATACCTTGAGCAAAGAAAAAACCTATTTCGGTAACATTTTGTGTTTTGGTGTAATAACCTGATAATTTAGCTTTTATAATAGGAGACCTAAATATATAGCTAGCATCTAAAGCCGTTGCCTTTTCGTTAGAAAGGTTGGGGACAATATCATGATTGACACGGACATTAGCAAAAGAATTTCTCAAATTAGGTGCTCGTGTGCCATATGAGGCATTGACGTTAATTAAATGACGCCCCGTTATTTTATAAGTAAAACCACCTTTTACACTTTGGGGATAAAAGATATTTTCTTTTCCTTTTCCAAAAGAGTTGCCAATATATTTACCATTTTCGTATTTACCTGAGCGCCAAAAATTGACAGAAGAAGATTTTGCAGCCAGATAAAAATCTACTTTTTTATAAGTAAATTGTAATTGGGCAAATAAATCGTAGGTACGTTGATTTAAATTGTAATTATATAAAAATCTATCACCTTCTTTTACTGTACGATTAAGGTTATTTATATCGCTTTGGGCTTCAATTCCTGTAGAAAAATCGTCTAAATCTGTAAAACCTGTACCGCCTAATAAATCTTGCATTAAGCCAAAATTTTGTGATACGAGGTTTCTGTAATTAAACGAAGCGTTTAAAGTAATATGGTCGTCAAGGTTTTTAGCGTAAATAGCGTTAAATGACCACAACCTGTCGTCTGTACGGTCTTCGTACAAATAATAAAGAGACGTACCGTGATTTTGATTTACTTCATAAATTTTACCCCAATTAATCTGACTAAAATTAGTGTCTGTTAAAAAGCGCTCAGTTGCCAAATCGGCTTGCTCTTGACTGTAGCGATCTAAATAATAACTGGGTAAATAACGGTAATAATCTGGGTTAGCATTTGGGGCATTAAAATCGCCCAAACGGCTGTTCCCTAATTTTCCAAATTGGTAAGAAAGTGTTGTATTTAAACTTGAATTATCATCAATTTTCCAAAAATCAGTCAACAAAAATACAGGTTCTTCTATATTTTTAACGCGTGAGTTACGTTTTTCTCCATTTTGAAAACCCCAATAAGTGTTATAAGTACGCCCTTTTAAATCGAAAAGTTCACCGGTATTAGGAGACGATTTGCCGCGCCTGTTTGAAGCATCGAAAGCTGTAAAATTTAGACTGTGATGATCGTTTATTTTTTTCTCTATAGCAATAAAAAAGGAGTTTGCATCGTAGAAAGTACCATCAAAATGACCTTCTGTAGCCCAACGACGTCCCATAGAAAACACATAAGACCAACCTTTAGCGCTAATGCCAGAGGCATAAGTAGCCATTAAACGATTACTGTAATTTGTGTTTGTTGCCGAAGACGACAAGCTTATACCTTTTCTAAAAGCAGAAGCGCGCACGTCAAAATTTGTAGTACCTAATAAGCCACCAAATGTATATTGGTTAGGCGTAAGCCCTCCTTTAAAATCGCGATTACGCATAACGTCGTTTAGACCACCCCAGTTACTCCATTGTGGTCTGCCGTCGTAAAATTTATTCATTTCAACGCCATTTATTAAAATGGTACCATTGTTAGAATCGTAACCGCGTACACGAAAACGCGCTTGTCCAAATTGGAAGGCCGCTACATTTAAAAAGGCATCTCTAGAAGCTTGTAAAAGCCCAGAAGTGTTTTCAGAGCCACCGTTACCATCTTCAGATAAATCATTATCAGTTAAAGAGATTAATCCGTCTTCATCTTGAGAATTGATTTCTGCATATAGCATGACGCTACCCAAATCAACGGTTTCACCGGATTTTATAACCACAGGAAATTGTTGCGATTCAAATCCGTTAAGTTCAATTATCACAATTTGATTACCAACAGGTACTTGTGACACGTTAAAATTTCCTGATGCATCAGAAAAAATTGAAATATCAGTGTTTTTAATTAGGACGTTCACTCTTTTTAAAGGGCTAGCGTCATTGGCTTGTAAAACAACACCTTTAACGCCTCCAAAATCTTGAGCGAAAGAAGTATAAACAACCCCTAGAAATAGACTGAGAAAAAATAAGGTTTTTTTCATAAAATAAAATAATTTTTTGCTTTTAAAAAAGCCCACTAATCTACAACATTAGATGTTATTAAAATAAAATTTAACATTATTTCTTAGATATAAAATGTAACTTTGAGCTACTTTTTCAAAATTTAAAAATAATGACGTTTAAAAAAATATTAACAATATGTTTATTAATAACGTATGCTTTAGTTTTTTCGCAAACTAAAGCTAAAAAATACAATATAAGAACGGTTGCTTTTTACAATGTAGAAAACCTATTTGACACCATTCATAATCAGAGATACGACCAAGACCGCACACCAACTGGTAAAGACCATTATACATCTAAAGTGTATTGGGATAAAATTAACCATATGGCGCGTGTTATTTCCGAAATAGGTACCTCAAAGGCTAAAAACAGCCCCACATTGGTTGGGCTATCTGAAGTAGAAAATAGATCAGTTGTACAAGATTTATTGAATACTAAATATTTAAAAGATAAAAACTACGGTATTATACATTACGATTCTCCAGACGAACGCGGCATAGACGTGGCTTTTATTTATTTAAAGCGTTATTTTAAACCTGTAAATCAGTCAAAACACACACTGTATTTAAAAAGATCTAACGGTAAACGAGATTATACACGCGACCAATTATTGGTATCGGGCGTGTTAGACGGCGAGCTCATTCATGTTATAGTAAACCACTGGCCTTCTAGAGGCGGTGGCGAAGCAAGAAGCAGACCTTTAAGAATGGCTGCTGCCGCTTTAAATGTGAAGATTATTGATTCTTTACAAAAAATAAATCCCAAAGCTAAAATAATTACTATGGGCGATTTAAACGATGACCCCACAAGCCCAAGTTTAAAAAAGGTTTTAAAAGCGGTAGGGAATAAAAATAAACTAAAACAAAAATCTATGTTTAACCCTATGGAAGCCCTTTTTAAAAATGGTAACGGTACTTTAAACTATCGCGACAATCTTAATTTGTTTGACCAAATAGTAATTAGTGCTCCCTTTGTGTCAAAAGATTTTAGTTCTTACCGCTTTTACTCAGCCAATATTTACAATCCGTCCTATATAATAAGTAAAGAAGGGCGCTATAAAGGTTATCCTTTTAGGAGTTATTCTTACAGCAATTATATGGGGGGTTATAGCGACCATTATCCCGTGTATATTTATTTGATAAAAGAAGTTAAATAAAATTAAAATAAAGCCTTAATCACATCTTCTACCCGTGAGGCTTTTAGGATGGTTATTTTGTGTTTTGAAGTATTGACTTTGGCGAATTTTGAAACTAAAATAGCTTCAAACCCTAACTTTTCGGCTTCTAAAATACGTTGTTCAATACGATTAACAGGACGTATTTCGCCCGCCAATCCAACCTCTGCAGCGAAACAATAATTTTGAGGAATGGCTTTATCTTGATTGGAGGATAAAATAGCGACAATAACCGCTAAATCTATAGCGGGATCGTTAACACTTATACCGCCTGCAATATTTAAAAAAACATCTTTAGCGCCTAATTTAAAGCCGGCACGTTTTTCTAAAACAGCCAACATCATATGGAGTCTTTTAATATTATAACCTGTCGCAGAGCGTTGCGGTGTACCATAAACAGCCGTACTTACCAAAGCTTGAACTTCTATCATAAACGGCCGATGCCCCTCTAAAGTAGCTGCAATTACAGAGCCGCTTAAATGGGCATCTTTTTTTGGGATGAGTAATTCTGAAGGGTTTAAAACTTCGCGTAAGCCAGTTTGTTGCATTTCGTAAATACCCAATTCTGACGTAGCACCAAACCTGTTTTTTTGAGCACGTAATATGCGGTATAGGTGATTGCGGTCGCCTTCAAATTGTAAAACTACATCAACCATATGTTCTAAAATTTTAGGACCTGCAATAGTGCCTTCTTTTGTGATGTGTCCAATTAAGATAACAGGCGTGTTGGTTTCTTTGGCAAATTTTATAAGTTCGGCAGCCGATTCTCGAATTTGCGACACGCTCCCCGGCAGGGCGTCGATACTATTTGTATAGAGCGTTTGAATAGAATCTACTACCACAACTTCTGGATGTGTTTCTTCTATCGCACTAAAGATTTGTTGTGTATTTGTTTCTGTTAAAATAAGGCAGTTAGAATTTTTGCCACCCAAGCGCTCTCCGCGCATTTTTATTTGATTTTTACTTTCCTCGCCTGAAACATATAATACGCGTTGGGGTAAATTTAAAGCGACTTGTAAAATGAGTGTCGATTTGCCGATACCAGGTTCGCCCCCTAATAAAATAACGGCTCCTTTTACCAATCCGCCCCCTAAAACATTATCTAACTCTTTATTGCCTGTTACAATGCGATCTTCTTCAGAAATTATTATTTGATTTAAAGCTTGGGCTTTTTGAGAAGGCTTTTTTTGCGCGGTTTGTTGCCAATTGCGTTTTTCTTCTTTTAGGATAGCTTCTTCAATGATAGTATTCCATTGACTACAAGAGGGACATTGCCCTAGCCATTTGGCATGTTGGGTACCACAATTCTGACAAAAAAAGGTTGTTTTGGTTTTAGCCATCTCAAGTTTTAAAAGTACACAAATATAGAAGAAAGATTAATTCTAAAGCATAAAAAACGCAACGTTTAACGTTGCGTTTTTATCAAGTACTTCAGGTGGGAATCGAACCCACACTCTCGTGAAAGAACTGGATTTTGAATCCAGCGCGTCTACCAATTCCGCCACTGAAGCTTTTAATGAGAATCTCTTATTGTTCTCAACTTCTCTTTTCCAATGCCAGACTTCCAATATTTTTCTCTCAGCCTAGCTTCAACTCTTGTATTACAAACTTCCGAGAAAATTAATTCATAAGGTCTGTAAAATCGTGTAGTTCTTTCTCTACCGTCATTATGCCTTTTTACTCTTATGCCAATATCTTGCGTTAATCCTACATAAATATAATTATGTTTCAAACTTGATATGGCATATACATATTTTTCTCAAATCCAGCGCGCCTACCTGCAGTAGGCAGGCACTGTAGCAGTAAGAAAGTGCAAATATAATTGTTTTACTAAAAACAGGTTTAATATTTAAGAGGTTTATTTTGTGATAAAATAATCTATAAATAAAGCCTAAACTGTTAATATTTTTTACTTTTGTCCCAATTATTAGACAACACAAACAACACGCTACAACACAACTAATTAAATGAAAACAAAAATTCCTAAACCTAAAATTTTTGCTTGCACCCAGAGTATAACTTTAGCTACTCAGATAGCCGAAGCTTACGGCGCTGAACTTGGTCAAACCAACAAAACCATTTTTAGCGACGGTGAATTTCAAGTATCTTTTGAAGAATCTATTCGCGGTCGCCGTATTTTTATTATTGGCTCTACTTTTCCGCATACCGATAATTTGATGGAAATGCTCTTAATGATTGATGCCGCCAAACGCGCATCAGCACGTCATATTACAGCAGTTATGCCTTATTTTGGGTGGGCACGTCAAGATAGAAAAGACAAACCACGTGTACCCATTGCGGCTAAATTAGTCGCTAATTTATTGCAAGCCGCCGGTGCTACCCGCATTATTACAATGGATTTACACGCTGATCAAATTCAGGGCTTTTTCGAAAAACCTGTCGATCATTTATTCGCTTCAACCATTTTTCTGCCTTATATAAAAGACCTCAATTTAGACAATTTAACAATAGCATCACCAGACATGGGAGGCTCTAAACGCGCTTACGCTTATTCTAAATTTTTACACAGCGATGTTGTTATTTGTTATAAGCAACGCAAAAAAGCCAATGTTATTGATAAAATGGAATTGATTGGAAAAGTTAAAGGGCGTAATGTTATAATTGTTGATGACATGGTTGATACCGCAGGCACTTTATGTAAAGCCGCCGAAGTGATGTTAGAACAAGGCGCATTATCTGTATTTGCCATAGCAACGCATGCCATACTTTCTGGCAAGGCACATGAGCGTATTAAAAATTCTAAATTAGAAGCGCTAATTGTGACTGATACTATCCCGCTTAAAGAGGAAAATTATAAAATAAAAGTCGTACCTTGCGCCACTTTATTCGCAGACGTGATGCATAAGGTTCACAACAATACATCAATAAGCGGACAATTTTTAATGTAAACAATAATTAATATAAAATGAAATCGATTACAATTAAAGGATCTAAAAGAGAAAGCGTAGGCAAGGTAGCAACCAAAGCCTTACGTAATGCTGACAAGGTGCCTTGCGTATTATACGGAGGAAACGAAGTTATACACTTTGCAGCAGATGAAAAAGCATTTAAAGGCTTAGTGTACACCCCCAATGTATATACAGCAAAGATTGAACTTGAAGATGGTCAAGTATTTGACGCTGTTTTACAAGATATTCAGTTTAGCCCTGTTACCGATAGGATTTTACACATAGACTTTTATCAACTTTTTGCAGGTAAACCAATTACAATGAATATTCCTGTAAAATTAGAAGGGAATGCCCCAGGCGTTTTAAACGGTGGTTCGTTAGACTTTATTTTACGTAAATTAAGCGTTAGAGCACTTCCAAAAGATTTACCAGATTTTCTAACAGCTGATATTTCTAATTTGAAAATTGGCGATAAAGTATATGTTACTGAACTTGACAGAGAAGAATTAACATTAAATCACTCAGACAATGCCGTTGTTGTTCAAGTAAGAATGGCCAGAGCAGCTATTGTTGAAGAAGTATTGGAAGATGAAGAAGGTGTTGAAGGAGAAGAAGGCGCAGAAGGAGAAGAAGGCGCAGAAGCCGGAGCAGATACTTCAGCTAGTAAAGAATAAATTTTATTAAAGACTTTATTAAAAGCTTTTTGTCGGTTTGCCGGCAAAAAGCTTTTTTTATATCTTTACTTTATGGGTATTATTGAATTTTTAAAAAGAACTATCTTTAAAAACGAATTGCAAGGGGTAAAAATGAAAAAAATTCTAATAGTTGGTTTAGGTAATATAGGGCAAGAATATACCAATACACGACACAATATAGGTTTTAAAATACTCGATAATTTAGCATTACAAAAAAAGAAATCCTTTGAGACTTTAAAGCTAGGAGATGTGGCGCATTTTAATTTTAAAGGACGCACATTTGTTTTATTGAAACCTTCTACTTTTATGAATTTAAGTGGTAAAGCTGTTAATTATTGGCTACAAAAAGAAAAGATTGAACCGTCAAATTTATTAGTTGTTTGCGATGATATTAATCTAGAATTAGGCACCATCAGATTAAAAGCAAAAGGCAGCGACGGTGGCCATAATGGTTTAAAAGATATTCAAAATGTTTTACAAACAAACAAATATCCCAGGCTGCGCTTTGGTGTAGGAGCCGATTTTTCTAAAGGCAAACAAGTAGATTATGTTTTAGGAAATTGGCAAGAGGGTGAATTACCTTTATTAAAAGAAAGTATTGAAAAAGCCTCTAAAGCGATAGAATCTTTTGGTTTTGCCGGATTGGCAAATACTATGAATGCTTTTAACAACAAATAAAAGGGAATTATTCTTTATCTATTTTAGGATTAATTTTGTCTAAATAATTCATAATGACAAAGCTTAAACCGATTAAGCTTATTAAAGCTGAAAATATTAAAAAGCGTTCTTCTTCAATCATTCTTACTATTCCTTGGATAATAAAAAGGATTCCATAAAAATACCAAAAGATTTTTCTAAATTTTATTTTTTTCTTTTCGCTTATGCGAGTCATTTTTTGAGAAATGATATGTAATAAAGCCACAACAATAAAAACAATTATCATTATTAAAAGACCTTTTCCCATAATTTAATAAATTAGTTTCGCTAAATTAATTTAAAAAAAGATAAAGTCCAACTAATGTTAATTATTCCACCGTAATAAGTTAATATTCTGTGACAATTAATCTTACTCTTGTGTGGGTAAGAATATCGGTCACTTATTATTCCACTGTAACAGACTTTGCTAAATTTCGTGGCTGGTCTACATTACAACCGCGCATAACTGCTATATGATAGGATAATAATTGAAGTGGTATTGTTGTTAACAATGGCGATATGGCTTCTGGACAATCGGGGACTTCAATAACATGGTCTGCTAAACCTTTAACCACAGTATCTCCCTCTGTAACAATAGCAATAATTTTACCTTTTCTAGCTTTTATTTCTTGAATATTGCTTACAACTTTATCGTAGTGTCCTTTTTTGGTAGCAATAACAACAATGGGCATATTTTCGTCAATTAAAGCAATAGGCCCGTGTTTCATTTCGGCAGCAGGATACCCTTCGGCATGGATATATGAAATTTCTTTGAGTTTTAAAGCGCCTTCTAATGCTACTGGAAAATTATAACCACGTCCTAAATACAAACAATTAGAAGCGTCTTTATAAATAGAAGCAATGTGTTGAATATGGGCATCGTTTGCTAAAACAGAATCAATTTGATCTGGTACCATTTCCATAGCTGTTAGACATTGGTGAAATTCTTGTACAGAAAGATTCCCATTTGCGCGTCCAAGGCGTAATGCTATCAGCATTAGCAAGGTAATTTGAGTGGTAAAAGCTTTTGTTGAAGCAACGCCTATTTCTGGCCCCGCATGAGTATAAGAACCAGTATGTGTTTCGCGAGGAATAGAAGACCCCACAACATTACAAATTCCAAATACAAAAGCCCCTTTTTCTTTAGCCATTTTAACAGCTGCAAGCGTATCTGCCGTTTCGCCAGATTGCGAAATAGCAATAACCACATCTTTTTCTGTAATTATAGGATTGCGATATCTAAATTCTGAACCGTATTCTACTTCAACAGGAATTCTTGCTAGACTTTCAAAAAGATATTCGGCTACTAAACCAGCATGCCAAGAAGTACCACAAGCAACTATTATAATGCGGTTGGCATTTAAAAATCGTTTAAGATTATCTTCTACACCAGACATTTTAATGATGCCTTCAATAGGTAACATGCGCCCCCTGTAGGTGTCTGTAATAGCTTTAGGTTGCTCAAAAATTTCTTTGAGCATAAAATGTTTGTAACCCCCTTTTTCAATTTCTTCAAGATTCAGTTGTAACTCTTGAACCCTTGCGTCAATAAGAGAATCTGTTTTTATTTTGCGCACTTTAACGTCTCTATCTAACCTAATAATTGCCATTTCTTCATCTTCAAGATAGATT
>CAZGZH010000026.1:0-9733 GCA_964529645.1 uncultured Flavobacteriaceae bacterium | reverse complement strand
TGCCATTGACACCAAATCTTTGGTTTTCTTAAACGCTGAATTTAAATTATAAAAATAAATCAAAACTAAAATGAAAAAATTAACAATTTTACTTATGCTCGCTCTTATAATAACTTCTTGTAGCGATAAAAAAGGGCAAGAAAAAAATGCCAAAAACGAATTAACGGGGGCTATTGCCATTGACGGCTCTGGAACAGTCTTCCCCGTTTCTGAAGCTGTAGCCGAAGAATTTAGAAATGTAGCACCTAAGGTTAAAGTTACTGTAGGGGAATCTGGTACCGGTGGTGGTTTTAAAAAATTCGCAGTTGGTACAACTGACATCAGTGATGCTTCTCGCGATATAAAAGCCAAAGAAATTGCCCTTTGTAAAGAAAATAATATCGATTATTTAAGATTAACTGTGGCGCTAGATGGTATTTCAATTGTTGTCAATAAAAACAACACTTGGGCTAAAACAATGACAACTTCTGAACTTAAAAAATTATGGGAACCTAATAGTTCTGTAAAAAAATGGCGTGATATCCGTAAAGAATGGCCTAATAAAGACATCCATTTATACGGTCCTAACACTTCTCATGGTACATACGATTTCTTTACCGAAGAAATTATGGGGAAATCGGGTGCTAGTAGAACAGATTACAATGCGGTTTCAGATTATAATGTTGCCGTTCAAGGAATTGCCAAAGACACTTATTCATTGGGTTATTTTGGTTTATCTTATTACGAAGAAAACAAAGATAAATTAGGAATTATAGGAATAGATAATGGCAACGGCCCTGTTTTACCAAGTATAGAAACGGTAGCCAGTAATGAATATGCCCCTTTATCGCGTTCACTTTTCATCTTTGTCAGCAAAACTTCTGCCAAAAGACCTGAAGTACAAAAATTCGTAAAATTTTATTTAGACAATGCGCCGCAACTATCAAAAGAAGTGGGTTATGTGCCTATGACAAAAAGCGGTTATGATACTCAAAAAGCAGCTTTCAATAAATTGATTGCAAAATAATACTAACAATAAAAAATCTATTTTGCTGGCAAGATTACTCTTGCCAGCAATTGTAGTTTATGAAATTAAAAGAAAAAATAATTGAAACTGTTTTAAAGCTTTGTGCTTCCATAACCCTTTTTACAACTATAGGTATTATAGTTGTTTTGTTATTTGAAAGCATTACTTTTTTTAAGGATGTTTCTATTTTAGATTTTTTAACAGATACCAAATGGACGCCTTTATTTAGCGAAAAACACTTTGGCATTTTAGCTTTAGTTTCTGGTACTTTTCTAACAGCTGCTATTGCTATTGCTGTAGCACTCCCAATTGGGCTTACAATCGCCATTTATTTAAATATGTACGCACCAAAAGGATTTAGAATAACACTAAAACCCTTTTTAGAAATATTGGCCGCAGTGCCTACAGTTGTTTATGGCTTTTTTGCCTTAAATATTGTCACGCCTTTTTTACAAAGTTTATATCCTAATTTACAAACGTTTAACGCTTTATCGGCTGGAATTGTCATGGGTATTATGATTATCCCTTTCATCTCCTCTTTAAGCGAAGACGCTTTATATGCCGTACCCAAATCTTTAAAAGAAGCGGCGTTCGGCATGGGCTCTACGCGATTTCAGACAGCCTTTAGTGTGATGGTACCCGCGGCGTCATCTGGTATTATTGTCTCGGTTATATTAGCCATTTCAAGAGCCATTGGCGAAACAATGATTGTAGCCATAGCCGCCGGACAACAAGCACAATTTACACTCGATCCAACAATTCCTATTCAAACTATCACGTCATATATTGTACAAGTTAGTATGGGGGATGCCCCTCAAGGTTCTGTTGAATACCGTACCATTTTTGCCGCAGGTCTCACTTTGTTTGTCTTTACTTTTACTTTAAACAGTCTCAGTTTTTGGATAAAGAAAAAATACCAAGAAAAATATGAATAATTTAACAAAAAACAGACTTAAAGACAAAGCTTTTAAATTATTAGGAATAATTTTTACTTTTCTAGGAATTTTTATTTTAGGGGTTCTCATTTACAATATTTTCAAAGTAGGTTATACCAGAATTAATTGGAATTTTTTAACAAGCCTCCCTTCAAGACGTCCTCTAAGAGCGGGTATTTATACCGCCATTATGGGCACATTATATCTTATGATTTTAACGATAAGTTTTGCCATTCCTGTGGGGATTGGCGCCGGGGTTTATCTTGAAGAATACGTTAAAAAATCAAAATTATCTTACCTTTTAGAAATCAATATTTCAAACTTGGCGGGTGTGCCTTCCATAATTTATGGTTTATTAGGATTGGGTATTTTTGTGCGCTTTTTTAATTTTGGTGGCAGTATATTAGCGGGTAGTTTAACCTTATCTCTTTTAATTTTACCCATTATCATCGTGTCTACAAGAGAAGCCATAAAAGCGGTGCCTTCTTCATTAAAAGAAGCCTCTTTTGCTTTAGGCGCCACCAAATGGCAAACAATTTACAGTGTTATATTACCTTCATCTTTTGGTGGTATTTTGACAGGAGTTATATTGTCTTTATCAAGAGCCATTGGCGAAACAGCGCCGCTCATTGTAGTCGGCGCTATGGCTTACGTACCATTTGTACCCAAATCGCTTTTCGATACCTTTTCTGTTTTGCCCATCCAAATATTTAACTGGACAACACGCCCACAACACGGCTTTGCTATTGCGGCAGCCGGTGCGATAATTGTGTTATTACTGATGACGTTTGTTATGAATGGCATTGCAGTCTATTTTAGAAACAAATGGCAAAAAAAATTACAATAATATGACGACAACAACTATAAAAGAAAAAAAGGAAACACTCGATTTAAATCTATCTATAAAAGATACTTATAAATTAGAAACTAAAAACATCAATGTTTTTTATGACGATTTTCAAGCTATAAAAGATGTTTCCATGTCTATTATGCCCAATAGCATTACGGCATTTATCGGACCGTCTGGCTGTGGTAAATCAACTTTTTTACGTCTCTTTAACAGGATGAATGATTATGTCGATACTTTTAGATTGGAAGGTAAAGTTAAAATTGACGCTAAGAATATCTACAAGAAAAAAGTTCAAGTAGAAGAATTGCGAAAAGAAGTCGGCATGGTGTTTCAAAAGCCCAATCCTTTCCCAAAATCAATTTTCGAAAATGTCGCTTACGGACTCAGAATTCAAGGCGAAAAAGACAAAATACTTATTAATAAACGTGTAGAAAAAGCGCTTAAACAAGCTGATCTTTGGAACGAAGTTAAAGACAATTTAAACAAATCGGCTTTGGCATTATCGGGCGGCCAACAACAACGCTTGTGCATTGCCAGAACCTTGGCTGTAGCACCTTCAATTTTGTTAATGGACGAGCCCACATCGGCCTTAGACCCCATTTCTACAGCAAAAATAGAAGAACTAATTCATCAATTAAAAGAAGAATATACCATTATTATTGTCACTCATAATATGCAACAAGCCGCTAGAATTAGCGATTATACCGCTTTCTTTTATATGGGTGAATTGATTGAATTTGACAAGACAAAAAAAATATTTACAAATCCTAAAAAACAACAAACCGAAAATTATATTACAGGTAGGTTTGGCTAAATAATTTAATTATGATAAACATAGAAGAACACAAAGAAAATCTTAACCAAGCGGGAGCAGATATGTTCAAATTATGCAAAAAACAAGTATCTTATGCTTACGACTCTTTTGTGAATTTTGATTCAGATTTAGCCGAAGAAGTTATTCTTAAAGAAAATCGCGTCAATGCTTTAGATTTAAAAATAGAAAAAGATACCGATAAATTTATAGCTCTGTACAGTCCTGTAGCAACCGATTTAAGATTTGCTTTGGCTTTGCTTAAAATTAATTATAATCTTGAACGCATTGGCGATCAAGCCTTTGATATTGCCAATCATACAGAAGATTTATCTAAAAAAATTAACGATGAATTGTTAAAAACTTTTCAGTTTCAATTGATGTTCGAAACACTTATAGGTATGTTTAAAAATGTAGAAGATGCCTTTGATGATGAAAACATTAAAACGGCTAGAAAAGTTTTTAAGAAAGACAAAATCATCAATAAAATTAATGCCCAGGCTTTTGATGTCGTCGCTAAAAATGTGATTAATCAACCCGAATTGGTAAATCAATATTTATTGATTCTTTTGGTTATGAAAAAATTTGAAAAAATTGGCGACTTGGTTAAAAACATCGCCGAAAACATCATTTATCACGTTGATGCTAAAATTTTAAAACACAAAACAAAAAAATAAGTATCGGTTTAAATTAAAAAACCCACTGCCGCAAAGCAGTGGGATAAAAATAGTATGAGGAGGTTTTTATTTTAAGAGCCACACATTAAACAATCGTCACCACCATCTTTAGATTGAATAATCATCGCTTTTAATTCTTCTTCGGTCAAAGGTTTGTCTTCTTCTTTTTTACTGTTAGACAAAGTATATTGTTTTGCATTTACAGCCGATTTTGTTCTGAGGTAATACATACCCGTTTTTAAACCAGATTTCCACGCATAAAAATGCATCGATGTCAGTTTGCCATAATCGGGGTCTTTCATAAACAAGTTGAGCGACTGCGATTGGTCAATAAAATAACCGCGCTGACGGGCCATATCTATAATATCTTTCATGCTCATTTCCCAAACCGTTTTGTACAATTCTTTTAAATCGGTTGGGATTTTGTCAATGCCTTGGATAGAGCCATTGGCGCGCATAATATCTTCCTTCATTTGGTCGTCCCACAAACCGAGGTTTACCAAATCTTCTAGCAAATGTTTGTTAACCACAATAAACTCTCCCGATAACACACGTCTTGAATAAATATTTGACGTATACGGTTCAAAAGCCTCGTTATTGCCCAATATTTGAGACGTAGAAGCCGTTGGCATTGGGGCGACTAAAAGCGAATTACGTACACCGTTTTTCGTGATATTTTTCTTTAGTTTCTTCCAATCCCAGTTACCGCTGAGCTCTTCGTCTTTTACATGCCACATATTGTGTTGCAAAATACCTTCAGAAACTGGGGAGCCTTTATAGCTTTGATAAGTTCCTTTTACTTTGGCCACTTCCATAGAAGCTGTAAGCGCTGCATAATATATGGTTTCAAAAATATCTTGATTCAGTTGTTTGGCATCATCGCTTGTAAAAGGCAAGCGTAACATAATAAATGCATCGGCTAAGCCTTGGATACCAATACCAACAGGTCTATGACGCCTATTAGAATTTTCGGCTTCCTTAACGGGATAGTAATTCTGATCGATAACAGTGTCTAAATTCTTAGTGACCTTTTTAGTGACATCATATAGTTTTTTATGATTAAAAAATTTGGTGCCATCTTCTTTTTCGGTTACAAACATCGGTAGAGCAATAGACGCTAAATTACACACAGCGACTTCATCTTGTGCGGTGTATTCCATTATTTCTGTACACAAATTCGACGAACGAATTGTTCCTAAATTCTTTTGATTCGACTTTCTATTGGCAGCATCTTTGTACAGCATATACGGATTACCCGTTTCTATTTGTGCTTCGAGGATTTTTTCCCACAATTCGCGAGCCCTAATGGTTTTACGGCCTTTGCCTACTTTTTCATATCCTTCATAAAGTTTTTCAAACTCACTGCCGTAGGTGTCAAATAAATGCGGACATTCGTTTGGACACATCAATGTCCATTGCCCATCTTCTTCTACGCGTTTCATAAACAAATCTGGAATCCACATCGCATAAAACAAATCGCGGGCACGCATTTCTTCTTTTCCTGTATTTTTTTTAAGATCTAAAAACTCAAAAATATCGGCATGCCAAGGTTCTAAATACAAGGCAAAAGAGCCTTTACGTTTACCACCTCCCTGATCTACATAACGCGCGGTATCATTAAACACTTTTAACATCGGCACAATACCATTTGACGTACCGTTAGTCCCACGAATGTACGAGCCAGTAGCGCGAATATTGTGAATAGACAAACCAACACCTCCAGCCGATTGTGATATTTTAGCTGTTTGTTTTAAGGTGTCATAAATGCCATCAATACTGTCGTCTTGCATCTGTAATAAAAAACACGAAGACATTTGCGGTTTTGGGGTGCCTGCATTAAAAAGGGTTGGCGTGGCGTGGGTAAAATAGCGTTTAGACATCAATTCATAAGTTTCAATGGCGGCATCTAAATCATTTTTATGAATACCTATAGATACACGCATCAACATATGCTGCGGACGCTCTACTATTTGACCGTTTAACTTTAAAAGATAAGACCGTTCCAGCGTTTTAAACCCAAAGAAATCATAGCCAAAATCACGGTTATAGATAATGGTCGAATCTAATTTTTCGGCATTATCTTTTATAATTTTATAGACGTCATCTGCTAAAAGAGGTGCTTTTTTACCCGTTCTTGGATTGACATAGAAATATAAATCGTCCATCGTTTCGCTAAACGATTTCTTTGTGTTTTTATGAAGATTAGAAACAGCTATTCTGGCGGCTAATTTGGCGTAATCGGGATGTGTGGTCGTCATAGTCGCTGCAATTTCTGCTGCTAAATTGTCGAGTTCAGAAGTACTTACACCTTCGTACAAACCTTCAATAACACGCATGGCTACTTTTACAGGATCTACCAATTTGTTTAAACCGTAACACAATTTTTTTACCCGAGAGGTAATTTTGTCGAACATTACAGGTTCTTTTTTGCCGTTTCTCTTTATTACATACATAGGTTAGTTAGAAGTTGTTTGTTATTTGTTAATTGTTGTACGTTATTTGTTAAATGTTATGCGTTATTTGTTTTCTGATTTTCTTCTAATGAGATAATTGATATATCCATTTAATAATGATAATGTTTTTACAAATAAAACTCTAAATTCTTTTAAAGTTTCCTCATTTATATAGCCATCATCTAAAGCTGTTATTACCTGATTTAAGGACTCGTGCAAAGAGCCTCTTCCTATTCTGCACGCTTGAATATTCTCTTGAAAATGATATCTACCATAACCTTCAGAAATATTATCAGAAACCGAACGCGATGAACGCCTTAACTGACTATGTAAATCAAATTGCTCATTTTTTGGGAGCTTTTTTAAAACCCGTTCCGACACATACAATCTTAATTCCCTTGCCGCTTTCCAACATTCTAATTCTTCAAAAGAGTTAATTGTACTCACAATATGATTTATTTTATCGTTTTAAATTTTTATTGTATCAACTTATAACATTTAACAAATAACTTTTTTACCCATTAAAAATCAGCATCAAAACTGATGGTTCCTGTTCCTCCAGATTTTACACCTGCTTTTTGATATTCTGAAACACGTTTTTCAAAGAAATTCGTTTTACCCTCAAGTGAGATGAGTTCCATAAAATCAAACGGATTTTTAGAACCATATACTTTCTCACATTCAAAATCTACCAATAATCTGTCCGTTACAAATTCTAAGTATTGCGTCATTAATTTAGAATTCATCCCAATAAGACTTACTGGCAAAGACTCTGTAATAAACTCACGTTCAATATCTAAAGCATTAGTCAATATTTCTGTAATACGTTTTTTGGGTACTTTATTTACAATATGATTGTTGTGCAAATACACCGCAAAATCTGAGTGCATACCTTCGTCGCGCGAAATCAACTCATTAGAAAAAGTCAAGCCCGGCATCAAGCCCCTTTTTTTAAGCCAAAAAATGGAACAAAAACTCCCCGAAAAGAAGATGCCTTCTACCGCCGCAAAAGCGATTAACCGCTCGGCAAAACTCGGACTGTCTATCCATTTTAGTGCCCATTGCGCTTTTTCGGTTATGGCCGGAAAGAGCTCTATGGCTCTAAATAATTGGTCTTTTTCGGTTTCGTCAGCCACATAGGTATCAATTAAAAGCGAATACACTTCTGAGTGAATATTCTCCATCATCAACTGAAAGCCATAAAAGAATTTTGCTTCAGAATATTGTACCTCGCTTACAAAATTTTCGGCTAAATTTTCATTTACAATGCCATCTGAGGCGGCAAAAAAAGCGAGTATATGCTTGATAAAATAACGCTCGTCTGTGGTTAGTTTAGATTTCCAATCTACCAAATCTTCATGTAAGTCTATTTCTTCGGCTGTCCAAAAACAAGCTTCTTGTTTTTTATACCATTCCCAAATATCTTGGTGTTGAATGGGGAAAATAACAAACCTATTATTATTAGGCATTAAAATAGGTTCTTTTTGAGACATCTTTTGACAGGAAAATTAGAAATTAAAAATTTGTGTTTTTGACTGAAACAAATATTGTAAAAATTAGCCCTAAAAAAAAGAGCTACTTATTCACAATAGCCCTTACTTTTTAACAAAAAATACTTTTAATTAGAAATTATAATATTTTTATTATATTGTTTTTAAGTGATTTAAAAAATGTTTTTCTCTTAAAGCCTTGATTTTACTGACTTTTTTACAAAAAGCGTAAAAAAGGTTTTTTTATAAAAAAAGGCTTGTCACTTTGAGTATTCTTCAGCCACTTTTTCAAGTTCGGCATACCAATCTTCACCAAATTTTCTGATGAGCGCTTCTTTTACAAATTTATAAACGGGTATTTGAAGTTGTTTCCCCAAGGTACACGCGTCATCGCAAATAGACCATTTATGGTAGTTTACCGCTGCAAATTCAGAATAATCTTGTACACGAATGGGATATAAATGACACGAAACAGGTTTTTTAAAAGTTACTTCTCCTCTATTATAAGCTTCTTCAATAGCACATAAGGCTGTGTTTTTTTTATCGAAAATAACATAGGCACACTCGGCACCATTTACCAAAGGGGTTTCGTGTTCGCCTTCTTCATTTGTTGTATAAACGCCTTGTTTTTCTACAGCCTTAATACCAACGCTGCGCATAAAAGGTTTTACTTTAGGATAAATAGTTTCTAATATTTGACGTTCATCAGCTTCAACCGGCGCACCAGCTTCACCTTCAATACAGCAAGCGCCTTTGCAAGCCGCTAAGTTGCAGACAAAATCTTTGTCAATTATATCCTCAGACACGATGGTTTTTCCTAACTGAATCACGGGGCAAAAATAGTATAAAAATTACTATTGAAATACGATTATCTTAATGTAAATTTACATACTTTTGCGCGCTTTAAAAATTAGAAATTATGCATTTAGACATCAAACAAATCGTCACAGCCACTATGATTTTATTTGCCGTAATAGATATTATTGGCAGTATTCCTATTATTGTAGATTTACGCCAAAAAGTAGGGCATATTCAATCTGAAAAAGCCTCTTTGGTGGCTGGACTTATTATGATTCTCTTCCTCTTTTTGGGCGAGGAAATCTTAAAACTTATTGGTATAGACGTCAATTCTTTTGCTGTGGCTGGTTCTTTTGTCCTCTTGTTTTTGTCTTTAGAAATGATTTTAGGGGTCAAATTATACAAAGACGATGCCCCCGAAACTGCCAGTGTAGTGCCTTTGGCTTTTCCGCTTATTGCCGGCGCCGGCACTATGACGTCTATTTTATCGCTTAAAGCGGAATATGCTACGGCCAATATTGTTGTTGCTATTATTGTAAATCTAGTCTTTGTTTATGTGGTGTTAAAGTCATCCGGAAAAATTGAAAAATTTATCGGAAAAGGGGGCATCAATGTTATCCGTAAAATTTTTGGTATTGTTTTAATGGCCATTGCTGTTAAATTGTTTGCCTCTAATATTCAGGGCTTATTTCATTAAAAGTTAAGCTTGTTAG
>CAZGZH010000025.1:0-9741 GCA_964529645.1 uncultured Flavobacteriaceae bacterium | reverse complement strand
GTGGTGGGTTTGAGAGTAACATCGATTGCCTCTCCTTTTAATCGGGTATGTGTTTTTTTGAGTAATTCTTTAAGGTAGTCTTGACTAAAACCGGGCTTAAATTTGGCGTTAGAATAATGATGGTGGATACCATTAGAAAACCAAATACGTTTGAGGTATGTTTCAAAATTTTGCCAATCTTGTGTATTTTTATCACCGTCAAACCTTTTGTAAATATGCTCTAAAGCACGTCGTATTTTTAGATTGTAACGGTAATTTTGATCGTACATAATATCTCTTCCAGAAAGACCCGCTTGTGTAAGGTAATAAACCAATTCTTTTTGTTTAAGGCTTAGATTGTCAAATCCTGGTACTTTATAACGCAGAATTTTAACATCGGCAAATTGCTCTGTTAAATAGTTGAATTTTTTTTCTTTCGGCGTGTTTTCTTTAGAACAAGAAGTTAGTAATAAAGCCGTCAAAAAGAATACGAGGGTATGTTTAAGTTTCATAATAAATTTTGGTTGTTTTAATAATCTCAAAGATACCAAAAAAATAAAAGAAGCTTTTAAGATAATTTGAGAATTTCTTTATATCTAAAGCAACTTTTAATATGGTCGTTAACCATGCCAGTGGCTTGCATATGCGCATAAATTACAGTTGATCCCACGAATTTAAAACCCCGTTTTTTAAGGTCTTTAGAAAGTGTATCAGAAAGGGCTGTTTTAGCAGGAATATCATTTAAAGATTCAAATGAATTTACAAGTGGCTTGCCATTGGTAAAACCCCAGATATATTTACTAAATGTGCCAAATTCTTTTTGGATTGCCATAAAGGCCTTAGCATTGCTTATTGTTGCTTTAATCTTGAGTTTATTGCGGATGATACCCGCATTTTGTAATAATGAGTTGTATTTATTTTCGTTGTATAAAGCTATTTTTTGATAATCGAAATTATCAAAAGCGCTTCTGAAATTTTCACGTTTTCTTAGGACGGTTATCCAACTTAAACCAGCTTGAAAAGTTTCAAGAATTAAAAATTCAAATAATTTGGCATCGTCATATACTGGGACGCCCCATTCTGTGTCGTGATAAGCTAAATAAAGCGGATCTGTTCCTGGCCAAGAACAGCGGTGTTTTTGTTTTTCCATAAATCCAAAAATACTAATAAATCTTTTAGGACGTCATTATAAAAACAAGACTCCTCTTATTTCAAATAATTGATATAAGAGGAGTCAAAAACAATATTTATTTTTAAGCGAATGGTGCTCCAGACATAATTTCGGCAGAGGCGCCATCTTCAAAAGTTTTAAAATTCTTATGAAAAGATTTGGCTAATTCTTTAGCTTTAGCATCATAAGCAGCTTTATCTTTCCATGTGTTTCTAGGGTTTAAAACCTCGGTAGGAACACTTTCGCAGGTAGTTGGCATGGCTAATTTAAAAACGGGATGTGTTTCATAGGTAGCTAGATCTAATTTGCCCTCCATAGCAGCGGTTATCATAGCCCGTGTATACTTAAGTTTCATGCGGCTACCTACACCATAAGGTCCTCCTGTCCAACCCGTATTAATCAACCAAACATTTACACCAGTTTTATGCATTTTTTTAGTCAATTTAGTAGCATATTTTGCTGGATGTAAGGGCATAAAAGGTGCACCAAAACAAGCTGAAAATGACGGTAAAGGTTCATTAATACCTTCTTCAGTACCAGCTACTTTTGCGGTATATCCAGAAATAAAATGATAGGCAGCCTGACCTGGTGTTAGTTTAGAAATTGGCGGCAATACACCAAATGCATCAGCAGTTAAAAAGAAAATATTTTTAGGATTTTCGCCTACAGAAGGCACTTGGATATTTTTAATATAATCAATTGGATAACTAACCCGTGTATTTTGAGTTATAGTAGTATCCTCAAAATCAATTTCATTACTATCGCGTTTAAAAATAACGTTTTCTAAAAGAGCTCCTTTTTTAATAGCGCCAAAAATTTCGGGTTCTTTTTCGGCACTTAAATCTATAACTTTGGCGTAGCATCCCCCTTCTATGTTGAATATTTTGTTGTCTGGTGTCCAGCCGTGTTCATCATCGCCAATTAATTTTCTGTTAGGATCTGCAGAAAGGGTGGTTTTTCCGGTTCCAGAAAGACCAAAGAAAATAGCTGTATCGCCATTTTTGCCAACATTGGCAGAACAATGCATTGGGAATGTCTTTTTATTAACTGGTAGAATAAAATTCAAGGCAGAAAAAACGCCTTTTTTAACTTCGCCAGTATAACCAGAGCCACCAATTAGAATTATTTTTCTTTTAAAATTAATGATAGAAAAATTGTGTTGACGTGTGCCGTGTTTAGCCGAATTAGATAAGAATTTGGGTGCCTGAATAACAGACCATTCTGGTGTAAAATTGTCTAATTCTTCTTTAGGTGGATTTATAAACATATTAGAAACAAACATACTTACCCAAGGTAATTCTGTTACAATGCGTATTTTTAAGCGGTAACGCTCATCGGCACAAGCATAAACATCTCGTGCAAACAGCTCTTTATCAGATAAATAATCTATTACACGGTTGTATAAAATTTCAAATTTGTATTCGTCAAAAGGGAGGTTAATTTTACCATCCCACCAAACGGTATCTTTAGTTATTTCGTCTTTAACTATAAAGCGGTCTTTTGGAGACCGACCTGTAAATTCACCCGTATTAACAGCTAATGCACCTGTACTAGATAACCTGCCTAAATTGCGCTGTAATGAAATTTTTTCTAACTCATCTGAAGATAAATTCCAATGTACAGTAGCGTTTTTTAAACCTAAATTTTTCATGTTTATGGATTAATTTTGTTTGAGATATTTATGATTTTTTTTTGATTATGTTTAAAAATAAAAGTATCCAGCCCACTATAAAAAGTAAACCACCAAGCGGTGTTATAAACCAAATTAATTTTGGACTTACATTGCCAATTGTAATGGCGTAAATAGAACCACTAAAAAATAAAATGCCTAACAAAACAATTAAGCTAATTGTGTTTTTAGATTTTATAGATAATAATTGGGTTGTATTAATGAAAAGCAGAAATAAAACGTGATACATCTGGTACCTAACAGCCGTTTCAAAGCTTTTTAAAGACTCAGGGCTCAAACTTTCTTTAAGGGCGTGTGCGCCAAAAGCACCTAAGATAATAGTGATAATTCCTAAAAAAGCGGTAATTGCTAAATATTTAGTCACCTTATAATTTTTGGTAAATGTAACGTTTTACATAAAAAAAATTAATATTTTTTTAATTAAAATACGATACCGATATAGCTTACATTTGTTGAATGGAAAATGATGAAAATAGTTTAATAACAATCTTAATTTCTTCGTTTACACATGAAGTATACCTCGCAAAAAATAAATTAGAATTACAATGTATAGACAGCTTTGTGTTTGACGACAATCTAAATTCTATTATAGGAACTTCTTTTGTAGAGGGTTATAAATTAAAAGTAAAGAGAAAAGATTTTGGAAAAGCAAAAACTATTTTAAGTTTATCTAAAACTTAAAAAATACTGAATAAAAGCGTATTTTCGTTTGATTAAAATTTAATATAAATGAGAAAAATACTCATAATTGGCGCAGGAAAATCAGCATCATCTTTAATAAGGTTTTTGTTAGACAAATCTGACGAAGAAAACATACAGGTAATAGTTGGAGATGTCGCAATAGAAACTGCCTTAGACAAGACAAAGAATCACAAAAATTCTAAAGCTATAGCCTTAAATGTTTTTGATGAAGAAAACCGTCAATCTGCTATTAAAAATGCCGATATAGTTATTTCTATGTTGCCAGCTAGATTTCATTTAGAGGTTGCTAAAGACTGTTTAAAATATGGTAAGAACTTGGTAACACCCTCTTATATTAGTCCAGAAATGCAAGATTTAAATAAAGAAGTCTTAGCAAAGAATTTGGTTTTTATGAATGAAATTGGCGTTGACCCTGGTATAGACCATATGAGTGCGATGCATGTTATAGACCGTATAAGAAATAAAGGTGGTAAAATGTTGTTGTTCGAGTCGTTTACGGGGGGCTTGGTGGCGCCTGAAAGTGATGACAATTTGTGGAATTATAAATTCACTTGGAATCCACGCAACGTGGTTGTAGCTGGGCAAGGTGCTGCTGCTAAATTTATTCAAGAAGGCACTTACAAATATATTCCTTATAAAAAATTATTTCGCCGTACAGAAATACTAAATATTGATGGTCATGGTAAATTTGAAGCTTACGCCAATCGTGACTCTTTAAAGTACCGTCATATTTATGGTTTAGACGACGTTTTAACGCTTTACAGAGGCACTATCCGTCGTGTTGGTTTCTCACGGGCGTGGAATGTCTTTGTCCAATTGGGTATGACAGCCGATAGCTATACTATGGAAGGTTCAGAAAATATGACCTATCGCGATTTTACCAATTCTTTTTTGGCTTATAATCCCAATGATTCGGTTGAATTAAAATTGCGTCATTATTTAAAAATAGACCAAGACGATATTATTTGGGATAAATTAGTTGAACTCGATATTTTTAGTCGGACTAAAAAAGTTGGTATAAAGAATGCCACACCAGCTCAAATACTCCAAAAAATCTTATCAGAAAAATGGTGTTTGTGTTCAGATGATAAAGACATGATTATAATGATGCACAAGTTTGGATACGAGCTAGACGGTAAACGCAAACAAATAGAATCGAGTTTAATGGTAAAAGGCGAAAACCAAACTTATACAGCTATGGCCAATACCGTTGGTTTGCCAGTAGGTATTGCAGCCCTTAAAATTTTAAATAAAGTCATTACTAAACCCGGCGTGCAATTGCCTATTGCCCAAGAAGTTTACACGCCCATACTTAAAGAATTAGAAGATTATGGCATTTCTTTTGAAGAGCAACGCGTACCGTATCAAGGATATAATCCTAATAATGTTTTTGGATAATTTATGTTTAAAAGTAAAAGAGATTTAATTTTTGTTGCTATACTCGTTTTAGTACATCTTTTATTTTTCATTTTTGCCGTTTATAACAATAATTATTACCCTTTAGCGGGATTTAATTTTAAACTAACCGATCCTTATCAGTACTTAATAGAAGCTAAAAATATTATTGAACAGGGTATTTTTTATTGTGGCGATTTAAATAAACCCATAAATTTTGATTTTTACACTTTACGTCCACCTGTTTACCCTTTGTTTTTGTCTGTATTTTACCTGTTAAAAGTACCTCTGTATGTCATTATATTTTTTCAAAATATTATTTCTATTGCTTCAATATTATTAGTTAAAAAAACAATTTTACTTTTTAATTATAAAAAAAAGTACGACATATTATTTATCGGATTGTTGTTGCTAACACCTTCGCAATTTATTTATGCCAACACTATATTTTCTGAAGTCTTACTCCAGTTTTTTATCGTGTTGATGTTTAGATATATTGTGCTGTTTAGTAAGTTTAAAAACAAAAAATATTTATTCTGGTATAGTGTAGCGCTTGTTTCGGCGGCCTTTACAAAGCCGGTTATGTATTTATTTGTTGTACCGAGTTTATTCTATATGATATACATGTCCTATAAAATAAAAAAAGTCTATCCTGTTGTTTTATCACTAGTACCCGTTTTGGCTGTTTTATTGCTGATGTCTTGGAATCATAAACGGACAAATACCTATCAGTATTCCAGTATTCAAACCATTAATCTCTTAAATTACAATACACGCCTTTTTGTGATGAGTAAAAAAGGGTCTGTTTTTGCTGATAAGTTTTTAGATAGTATTCACAACAAAGCTGATAAGATACAAGATTATGCAGAAAGAACTGCTTATTTAAATAAGGCCAGCCAAAATTATCTGTGTCACAATTTATTGGGATATGGTTTTTACCATTTACAAGGCAGTGTGTTTGCTATGATAGACCCTGGGCGATTCGATATTTCTAATTTCTTTTTGCTCAACACCAAAAACGTCAAGCAAAAAGGCATTTTATTTCATTTAAATAATGGCGGATTCTTTAGTGTTGTCAAATTTTTAAGCAACACCTATTCTTTACCATTGCTGCTATTTTTAGGACTGATTCTGTTTTTTAATATTTTTAAATTGGTGAGTTTAATCTTGTTTGTATTCAATAAGAAAATCGATTTAAATTTTAAAATTATAGTTTTGGGCTTGTTGCTTTATATCATTTTATTGGCAGGGCCTGTTGGAGCATCACGCTATATGATGCCTTTAGTACCCATTGTTATCGGCGTTGTTTTAATTGACAACCCATTAATTAACAAACTATATAAAGCTAATTTTTTCAAAAAATCGAATGCCAATGCATAATAAGATGCCTAAAACTGCCATAATTATTGGCGCGGGCCCTGCGGGCTTAACAGCGGCTTACGAATTGTTAAAACACACCAATATCAAGCCAATTGTTGTAGAAATGTCATCTGATATGGGGGGCATTTCTAAAACGGTGAATTATAAAGGTAATAGAATGGACATTGGCGGTCATCGGTTTTTTTCTAAATCGCAACGCGTTATGGATTGGTGGCAAAATATTTTACCTGTTCAGAACGATACAGAAGACACTGTTATTAGTTTAAATTATCAAGGAAAAAAGAGTGACATCAACTTGCGTAAATCTTCAAAATTATCCGATAAGGTTTTGCTGATTAGAAAACGCGTTTCGCGTGTTTTTTTTCTACAAAAGTTTTTTAAGTATCCTATTTCATTTAGTTTTCAAACATTTTATAAACTAGGATTTATGACTACTCTTAAAATTGGGTTTAGTTATGTATGGGTAAGACTATTTCCAATAAGTAAAGTCATTTCTTTAGAAGATTTTTTTATAAATAGATTTGGTACAACACTATACCTGACCTTTTTTAAAGATTACACCGAAAAAGTTTGGGGAAAATCCTGTAAAGAAATTCCGGCCGCGTGGGGTGCACAACGCATAAAAGGCGTTTCTGTAGGTAAAGCCATTCAGCATGCGCTTAAACAAATGGTTTCTAAAAAAACCGATATCAATCAAAAAAACACTGAGACCAGTTTAATAGAAAAGTTTTTATATCCCAAATTTGGCCCGGGTCAGATGTGGGAGGAGGTTGCCAGAATAATAAAAGAAAAAGGAGGTGACATTATTATTAATTCAAAAGCTACAGCAATACGTAGAGATAATAATAAGATTAAAAATATCACCATAACCAATACTTTAAATAATAAACACACAGTTTTAAAGGGCCATTATTTTATATCTACCATGCCCGTTAAAGAATTGATAAATGCTCTTAGTCCAAAACCATTTTCAAACATTGTAACCATTGCTAACAACCTCCAATACAGAGATTTTATTACAGTCGGTCTTCTTTTAAAAAATCTTAAAATAAAAAGTAATAATACAGAGAAACTTATATCAGATAATTGGATTTACATTCAAGAAAAATCTGTAAAATTAGGACGCTTACAAGTGTTTAACAATTGGAGTCCACATTTGGTTAAAAACACCGATAATGTGTGGCTCGGCTTAGAGTATTTTTGTAATGAAGGTGATGATTTATGGCAAAAAAAGGATGCCGATTTTATACAATTTGCCATAGAGGAGTTAGCGGCGATAAATATTATTGAAACAGAAGCTGTATTAGACGCCACTATAATTAGAATGCCCAAAACATATCCTGCTTATTTTGGCAGTTATAAAAGTTTTAACGAAATAAGGAATTATACAGACAGTATTGAAAATTTATTTTTAATTGGTAGAAATGGGATGCATAAATACAACAATCAAGATCACTCAATGCTCACAGCTATGACGGCTGTAGAAAATATTAAAAACAATCTGTTTTCTAAAGATAATATTTGGGCTATAAATACCGAGCAAGACTACCACGAAGAAGCCTAATCTACATTTTTAAATAAAAATTTTTAACCAAATTTTTATAATCTTTTGTATAATTATGACGGCTTAGTTCAATAACTAATTCCTCAATTTTAGGACGTGTTTCTGCAAACGAAAATTGCAATAAACTGCGTTTAGTAGCTGCTGTTTTATTCCCTTTTACACGGGTTATCCTTTGTGGATGTAAATTATTTTCTAAAGCTAAATCTAAGAATTTTTGCTCTTCGGCAAAGGGAATTATAAAAGCACAACTGCCTTTTTTTGACAACAATTTAACCGAGTAGCTTAACAAATCATCGTAAGATAATTCAGTGTTTTGACGTGCTAAAGCCCGCTCTTTATTTTTAATTGGCTTGTCGCCTTTAAAAAAAGGCGGATTCGAAACAATTAAATCGTATTTCTCATCAATTTCATCAGCAAATGATTGCAGAGAAGTGTGATAACAAAATAGACGGTCGCCCCAATCTGAGGTTTCAAAATTATCTACTGTTTGCTCAAAAGCTTTTGGTTCAATTTCTAGGGCGTCTATTATTTCTGCATTACTGCGTTGCGCTAATTGAAGCGCAATTAAGCCTGTACCTGTACCGATATCTAAAATAGATTGGTAGTCAGATTTAATAGTAACCCAAACGCCCAGTAAAACACCATCTGTTCCTACTTTCATAGCAGTTTTATCTTGACGGATTGTAAATTGTTTAAATTTAAAGTGACTCATAAAAAAGGTAAAGATAAGTTTAAAATGGATATCAGAATTAGCAATGCTTTTCGAAAAATCCTGAATCAATCCCGGTAGCCAACGGAACAGGAAACTCGAAGTGACGTGGTTAAAAAACTAAAAAGAATTATTATTTAGGCCGTCTGTTCGAGTAGACGTAGTCGTATCGAGAACTTTTTTTATTTTAAATACAAATCAATCAATCCTTCTGGAGCCTCAATATGCATTTCTTTGTTTTTGCGATCTACTTTTTTAATAAAAGCATCTAACAAAGGGACTAAAATAGTTGTATCGTTATTGTATTGCACTTCAAGAAATGTTTGGGCGGCACTGTCGTTTACGGCCTCAATAATACCAATAAAGCCTTTGTTTTTATCTATTGTTTTAAAACCAATGACTTCGTGATAATAAAACTTGTTGCCACTTAATTTGGGGAGTAAGGTAAGAGGTAAATAAACACCAGAATTAAGAATGCTTTCGGCATCAATTTGACTGTTTATTTCTTCGAATTTAACGCGGAGTTTATTGCCTTTTTGAAGGAGTGATTTTTCAATAAAAAAAGGAACCAGATTGGGGCCTAAAGCCACAAAAACTGATTCCATATTTTTGTAAAGTTCGGGTTCGTCTGTATCTAAAGCGATAACAACTTCTCCCCTAAAACTGTGTTTTCTAGCAATGCGTCCAAGATAAAAACAGTCTTCTTTGCGCATAAGGCTAAAAATAAATTAAGCTTTTTCTTCAGAATCTGTAGCAGGTGCTTCCGTTTCTTCGGTAGTAGCTTCTGCAACAGGCGCTTCTTCTGAGGCGGCTTCTTCAGCAGCAGCAGCAACTTTTTTTGCTTCGGCTTCTGCCTCGGCAGCAGCTTTTGCTTCTTCTTCAGCTTTTAAAGCTTCTTCAGCATCAGCTAATCGCTTGGCATTTACTTCTTTTTCAGCAGCTAAAATTTTGGCTTTTTCTTCGGCATCAGCATTAGATAACCCCTCTTTTTTAGCGTTAATTTTATTTTCTTTTTCGGCTAACCAAGCGCTGAATTTTTCTTCAGCTTGCTCTTCGGTTAAAGCCCCTTTTCTTACACCACCGGCTAAATGATTTTTTAGCATCACACCTTTGTATGATAAAATCGCACGAGCAGTATCAGTTGGTTGTGC
>CAZGZH010000024.1:0-9895 GCA_964529645.1 uncultured Flavobacteriaceae bacterium | reverse complement strand
TTTCTACTGATTTTTTCAGTTATTTTTTCACCTTCAAAACTACTGTTAACGGCATAGAATTCAACCCCATTTTTTTTACAAAAATCAACGGCTTCTTTTAAAAGTGATCCCCCACGGTAGGTCCATAAAATAAGCCGATGGCCATCATTTTTTAAAGCTTTTAAAGTGTCGAAAGCAAAAATAATAGGCTTGCCTATTTTAGGATAGGCAGACTCTACAATGGTACCATCAAAGTCAACGGCAATAACAAGCGATTTTTCGGGAATCATTTAAAATAATTTAAGGACAAATATACTTTTTTTATCAAACTAATGGTTTTTGCGTCATGACTTCAGGTTGTTCAATTCCCATAAGTTTTAAAATGGTAGGCGCCATATCTCCCAAAATACCCGACTTAATTTTTTTGAGGTCTTTATCAACCAGAATTACTGGTACAGGAAATGTTGTATGCGCCGTGTTGGGCGTACCATCTTCGTTAATCATTTTTTCGCAATTCCCATGGTCGGCAATGATGATGGTTGTATAATCATTTTCCAGCGCTGACGTTACAACATTTTTTACACAAGCGTCAACCGCTTGACAGGCTTTAATAGCCGCTTCCATAACACCTGTATGACCTACCATATCGCCATTGGCAAAATTGAGGCAAACAAAATCAACGTCTCCTTTTTTGAGCTCGGGCACAATGCCATTGCGTATATCGTAAGCACTCATTTCTGGTTTTAAATCGTAAGTCGCCACTTTTGGTGAAGGACAAAGAATACGACTTTCGCCTTTAAAAGGTTCTTCGCGGCCACCCGAAAAGAAAAAAGTAACGTGTGGGTATTTTTCGGTTTCGGCAATACGAATTTGCTTCTTGTTATTTTGTTCTAAGATTTCGCCAACTGTGTCTTTTAAATCATCTTTAGGATAAACTATGTGTATACCTTTAAAAGTAGCGTCATAATTTGTAAGTGTTACAAAATAGAGTGGTATTTTATGCATACCAAAATCAGGACAATCTTGCTGTGTAAGGACTTGTGTAAGTTCTCTGCCACGGTCTGTTCTAAAGTTAAAAAAGATTACTACATCGTCTTCTTTTATAGTGGCTAAGGCTTGGTTATTCTCATCAACTTTAATAATGGGTTTAATAAACTCATCGGTAACATCATTGCTATAACTATCTTTTATACTGCCTATTAAATCTGTTGACTTTTCGCCTTCTCCGTTAACCAAAGCTTTGTAAGCTAAAGCCACGCGTTCCCAACGTTTGTCGCGATCCATAGCGTAATAACGGCCTGTAATACTGGCTATTTTTCCAGTTGTTTTTTGTAAGTGTTGCCCTAAATTGGTTAAAAATCCTATACCTGATTTGGGATCACAATCACGTCCATCGGTAAAAGCATGAACAAAAACATTTTGAAGCTTATTGTCGGCCGCAGCCTGTGTTAAAGCTTTTAAATGGTTGATGTGTGAATGGATACCGCCATCAGAAAGCAATCCTAAAAAGTGAACATTTTTATTATTTTTTTTAGCGTAATTAAAAGCCTTTACAATTTCTTTTTCTTTGGCTAAAGAGCCGTCAGTAGCTGCTAAATTTATTTTAACAAGGTTCTGATAAACTATGCGTCCAGCCCCTAAATTCATATGACCCACTTCTGAGTTGCCCATTTGGCCTTCGGGTAAACCGACATTTAAACCATCAGTTCTTAAACTGGCATTGGGATACTTTTTGTAAAGACTGTCTATAAAAGGCGTGTCGGCATGGTCTATGGCAGAAACATCTGGGTTTTGTGCCATGCCCCAACCATCAAGAATCATTAAAATAACTTTTTTGTTCATCGGTATATAATAATAAGCGACAAAGGTACAAACTTAGTGGTGAGTATGTAAATCTTTCAAGTCAATTTAACGAAATGGTTTTCGGTTAAAAATCGAAATACCAATTAAATAAATCGGTTCTAAAACCTAGGTTGAACCAAGTGGTTGTAGTAGGTACAAAATTAGTGGTAACAATACTCGGTGTGAACTTTCTGTAGGTTACATTGACAAATAATTTGAGATTTGTAGCAGGATTAACCAGATAGCCCGCTCTTAAATCGCCTATAAAAATAGATGTTTTATTACCTTGAGCAAGTGTTTGTCCTACATCGCTACCGCGTTTGTTGTAATCTATATAAAGATTGCCACCGTAACTTATAGGGTCGCCTTCTATGTCAAAGCCTTTTTTACCGATAATAAATTTGGCATCGGCATACCAACGGTCTTTTTTATAGCGCGCAATAGTAATAAATTCCCAAAAATTAGCCCCCCAAGGATGGGCTATGGGTTGGTTAAAATGTGCATAATTTAAAATAGGATTGGCGTGTGAATAGGTAAACGGACGTACGATGTTTAATTCGGTTTGTAGGTGTAAATTTTCGACGCCAAAAGCATTAAAGTATTTAACACCAAATTGAAATCCGAATTTATTTGTCCAAGAACCTTTTACAGAAGTGTTTTTTAAATTGAGTTCGTCTACTAAAAACTGATTGTAAACAAGGACATTTTTAGAAAATTTATATTTGGTACTAAAGCCTAACAAGGCATTGCCAGCAGATTCGCCTCTCTCAAATTCAAGAGGTCTAAATAGAATAATGGGATTTACAAAATTAATATTGAGACCATCGTGATTTTCGTTATCTGAAATGACAGACTCAAATAAACTGATGTTAAATTTCTTACTTACATTGTAGCTCAAATGGTGCATGACGATAAATTTTCTGGCACTGGCACCATTTACCTGAGCTGCTGGACGGACATCATCCATAAAAAGCCATAAATTGGTATAGCGTATTTTCCAAAAAGTAGTCGTAATTTTAAAATAAGGCGATGGCGCCGCTACATCAGATAAAAACATAGAACGGTATCCGTCTCCTATAAAATTTTTACCGTGACCAAACTGAAAATTAAAAAATTGATTTGGCGTATAAGAAATATAACCTGTGGCAACAGGGTAGTCAAAACCGTTTGTGTTAAATTCTTTTGATTTTCCTCTACCAGGTACTAAGCCATTTGAATTTACAGGCTTATTGTCTAAAATAAACTGATTTATATAATTGGCAAAGCGTCCTTGACTTTCGTAAATGGTTGATGAAAAGTTAAATTGAGAGCCTAAGCCTCCTTTAACTATCGCTGCACGGGTATTGTTGTAAGTATATTTTAAATCGGAATTATCTTTACCTAATTGTAAATTAGCACCCGGATTTATAGTAAACCAAAAATCTTTATCTTGAACTATAAACATATGTTCATTAAAAAACTTGCGTCCAAACCAAGACTTTTTCGGAATTATAAGCGCATTTTTTTGGGCATCTAAATCTACATATTTGGTGGCAACCTCGTAACGATAGGGTTTAAAGCCAGTATGCGCATTGCTATTTTTATTGAATTCGTAATCTAAATAAGTATAATCTTCTTGCGAAAGCGGAATATTTAAAGCACTTTGATGCTCGGGATAATAGCCTTTTTGAGTGATTACTTTTTTTACTATACGGGGTTTTAATTTCCGAGGCGTTTTAGATTTTTTAATTTTTCTTACAAAGAGGTGTTTTGGTTTTTGTTTGAGTGGCAGTACGTTCACAGGTTCACTGCCAAGCGGAATTGTAAGCGGAAATACAAACTGCATATCTATTGGACGTTTGTTGTACAATGCGGGTTTAGCAATTGGCAGTTCTTTAAAAATCTGTTTTAAAACTTTTTTTAAAGATTCGTAAGGCGTATCGACATATAAAACTTCGAAAGCCCCTTCTTTATCAACTACAAAAATGACGTTTAAAGTCCCTTTAAAATTGTCTTTTAAGAGCTCGTTAGGTAAGACTATCTTTTGTAAAATATCTTTTTTAACACTGCTTGCAAAACAGTCTTGAATAGTTTTTTGGTCTGTTTGTGAGCACCCTTTATAAATAGGGTATTTTTCTACTTGTGCAGATACTTTAAATGTAAACGCGCAGAAAATAAGAAAGAAGAGTCCTTTTTTTAACATCAGTTAATTTTTGTGACGGCGTTGTTTTTTAATTGGTATTTTTCTTGACTTTCTGGGCAAGTAGCAAAACCTTTTTTATCAAAATTTAAACGATGACCATATTCGCTTATCCAGCCTATTTGTTTAGCCGGATTACCTACAACCAAGGCATAAGGCGCTACTTCTTTTGTAATGACACTTCCAGCACCAATAAGGGCAAATTCACCAATGTTATTACCACAGATAATAGTAGCATTGGCACCAATACTAGCCCCTTTTTTAACGATTGTTTCTTGGTAGGCATCACGTCGTAAAACGGCGCTACGGGGATTTATAACATTTGTAAATACCATTGAAGGTCCCAAAAAAACATCATCCTCACAAATAACACCTGTGTAAATAGAAACATTGTTTTGAACTTTTACATTGCGCCCTAATTTTACTTGAGGAGATACCACCACATTTTGACCAATATTACATTTTTCACCAATCTCACATAGGCTCATAATATGGCTAAAGTGCCATATTTTAGTGCCGTTTCCTATTAGGCAATCAGCATCAATAACAGCTGTTTCGTGGGCAAAATAATCAATCATATATTTGATGTTTTATAGCTTTACGAATGTACTAATTTATTACAAAAAAATCCCATTTCTAATCTAGAAATGGGATTTTAAATATATATTTTAAAAATATTAGTCTTGTACGTTAAATACAATTGGTAGGCTATACTTAACCCCTACAGCACGACCACGTTGTTTACCAGGTGTCATTCTAGGAATTAAACTAACCACTCTAACAGCCTCTTTTTCAAGACGTTTATGAGGTGCGCGGGCTCTAATATTTACAACCTTACCTTTATTATCTATCTTAAACATTACAAAAATACGCTTTCTACCAGGTGTTAAACCAAGATCGGCAGCTAAATCTACATTAAACTTTCTGTTTACAAGTTTATTAATGTTATCTGATAAGCACTTTTTTTGTTGTGATTTTGGTTTGCCTTCGCAACCAGGATAGATAGGGGCATTTTCAATAATGGCAAATGGTACATCTTCTGCAACATCTTCTTCTTCGTCTACTACTTCAATCTCTTCTACTTCAACTTTTTCGGTTTCGTCAGTTTCTGTAGATTCCAAAACAGTTTCTACCACTTCTTCTTTATCTTCTACAACCTGAATAATTTCTGGTGCTGGTGGTGGTGGTGGTGGTGGTTTTACAGGCTCTATACGTTCTGTAAGAGGAATGTCTTCTTCGAGCTCGTCATTCATGTTTAAGTCGCCTAAAGATGATATTGTTCTGTCGTAAGTTTTAAACTCTATAGATAGAAGAGTAACTAACAAAGCCAATACCAAACCAAGCTGCATAAAGAACTTGCTATAGTTTTCTAAGTTCGCTTTTGGATTCTTTTTTAAGTTCATGCTTAAATAGTTTTAAAGTGTGCTAATTTAATAATTTAATTATAACATGTGCAACTAATTTATTTTTTTTGAAAAATAATAAATTTTAAGAACATATTTTAAGTTTTTACCTCATGATATTCTCAAAAACAATGCCGCTTTTTATGGTAAAAAATGCATTCATCTAATCTTGAACATTAAAAACAATAGGTAAGCTATATTTAACGCCAACAGATCGTCCTCGTTGTTTACCAGGTGTCATTTTCGGAATTAAACTCACAACACGAATAGCTTCTTTTTCTAAACTTTTGTGCGGTGCGCGGGCTCTTATATTAACAACTCTCCCTGTTTTGTCTATTTTAAACATCACAAAAATTCTTTTTTTACCAGGTGTAAGTCCTAAATTAGCGGCTAAATCGGCATTAAATTTTCTATTTACCAGTTTTTTTATATGCTCTGTAAAACATTTTTTTCGTTGGGGTTTTGCTAAGTTTTCACAGCCTGGGTAAATAGGGACGTCTTCTACTAAAATGTAAGGTATGTCATCAACCTCATCTGTTGGGTCGTCAGCAATAACAATGTCTTTTGGATCTAAGACAGGGTCGTCAATTATTTCGGGTTTGATAAAATCATCTACAGTTTTGTCTTTATTATCAATAATTTTTATTTTTTCGATAATCTTTTTGAGTACTGGTTTGACCTTTTTTTCTTTACGAATAGTTTGTGGAACCTCTGGTTCTATTTCTGTTTTTAAGGCGTAAGTATCGAAATTTATAGTTCTTATATCAGTAGTTTTATACTCTATTGTTACATAACTAATAAACAATGCTAAGGCTAAGCCCAGTTGCATAAAAAGTTTGCTGTAAGTGTCTAGATTGGCTTTGGGGTTCTTTTTTAATTTCATAATAAAATAATTGAATAAGTGTTAAAAAGTAAAAATACTCTTGCGACTTATTTAATTATTTTTTGATAAAAAGAACCCATAGATTCTTTCAAATGAAATAAGCGCAATCAAAATTCCAATGCTGTTGGCCAAAACATCGTAAAAACTACCCGTTCTATAAGTAGTTAAGGTTGATTGCAATATTTCAATAATTATGCCATAGATAAAAAGACCTAAAACTATAAGTCCTTTTTTTTGTGTGCTGTTAAAAGGTTTGAAGTAAAAAAACCAACTCAGACTAAGGATGGTATACGCTGTAGTATGTAGTATTTTATCTGAGTTTTCAACGCTTCCTAATAAATTACTTTTAAGGGGAATAAGGCTTAAAACGAAAATAAAAATACTAAAAGCTACTGCTATATACAGGATGTTATCCTTCAACAAGTGCTTTATAAGCTTCTGCATCTAATAAGTTATCAAAATCTGCTACGTCATTTAAAGCAACTTTTACCATCCATCCTTCTCCATAAGGGTCAGAGTTTACCAATTCGGGTTGGTCTTCTAAAGCTTCATTAAATGCGGTTATTTCGCCAGCAGCTGGTAAAAATAAATCTGATACTGTTTTTACAGCTTCAACTGTTCCAAAAACTTCGTCTTTATCTAAACTTTCGCCAACAGTATCAATATCTACATAAACAATATCTCCAAGTTCGCTTTGTGCGAAGTCTGTTATGCCAATTGTAGCAGCATTACCCTCTAGGGCAATCCATTCGTGATCTTTAGTGTACTTTAAGTTTGATGGGATATTCATTTTAGTCTATTTTATTAATTTCCAAGCGTGTATCTTAAGCTAAAACCTGCGCTGATAGATTTCCTTGGAAAGGTTGTTGATATTGCAAATCTAGAAGTATTTTGGTCATAAAAAAAGCTTGCCATCATATTTTTTGTCAAATTATAATCGGCTAAAAATTTAAAGGCTACTAATTTTTGACCACCTGTTACTTGATTATTGTCTTTGTCTAAGGCACGTATTACTGTAGAATTATCGCGGATAGATAAATCGACTTTTAAATTTAAATCGCCTTTATAAATAGTACGGCTATTGCCATTTTTAAAACGCATTTGTAAGTCTTTAAAACGATAGCCCATACCAATAACGTATTCTTTACCGCGAATTTCTGTCAAGGTACTATTGTTAAAATTTAAGGTAAGTGCTTTGTCTCTTTTGAGTTCTGCTTTAAACGAAAAAGAATTTTTCATTCTAAAATCGATTTTAATTAACGGCGAAAAATCTTCAATTAAATTAACACTTCCTATTAATAATTTGCTGTTAAAATCGTCAGCTTTATTTTTATTGCTAATACCAAACGGATTGGCGGCATCGTATTGTAAATTGTTTGTAAAGCTGCTAACACCATAGGAACCTCTGTAAGCATTAGAGAGTGTAAAACTGCTAAATTTTTCTTTAAACCACTTAATCTTCATCAAACCTTTATAGGTAACTTTCCAGTTGGGAATGGGTGTATTTCTAAAAGTATTTAATGAAATTTTTGAAGCATCTTTACCCGAATAGGCTGCTAAAAAGGCAGGTAAGAGTACTTGCTGACTTGTTTCGCCAAAACCATCTGTAGTAGATAATCCAGCTTGGTTGGCTAGCCTGTTGGCAATAATAGACCTATTGGTTTTAAAGGTGTTAAAAGTATCGTCGCCATTACCATCAAAAGATGTTTTTATCATGATATGACTGATGCTAAAATTACCCATTGTATTAACAGGACCATTAGCAAAAACATTGTCAATTACATCAATTTGCTGACTGTCATTACCCGTAAAAATACGATTGGCAACAAGGTCTATTTGTAAATCTTTAAAAGGTTTGATATTGGCATTAAGATCTAATTTATCGTAATGTGTATTCGTAAAGGTCTTATTGTAAATAGGGTCAGTAGCACTTCTAGAAATAAGCCATCCTCTAGTTAAAGCGAGGTTGCGGATATCATTCTGACTTCCAAATACAAATCCAAAAGTAGGCGCTAATCCTCCTGTAAAATTATCACGTCCTAAAAAGCCAATTTCGGGAATGTAACCAGGTAAAAAAGTACCGTTGTTTGACGTGTAACTTATATCTATTTTTTTAATTGATGTTATAATGCCTAAACCAATATTGAGCGCTTTTTGCCCAATATCAATCTGCGCATTTGTTTTCTTATCGGATGTGTTTTTAGAACCTTTTTTTTGCAATTTATCTATACCAACAGTCTTGTATAATTTATTTAAATTTAAGGATGTAGTAAAATTATTCGTATTGGCATTACTAATACTGTTTCCAATAAACTCCACAACCGAATTAGAAGAAGCTTGCCAATCGAAATCTGCTGTGTAGGTAAAAGAACTGGTTATAAAATCTAAATAAGGTAATTTATTTATAGGGATTTTGTAAGTGGCATTTAAGGTTTGATGATAATTTTTTGGACGTCCTATTTTAAAGAAACTGTTAAATATTTCTATATCGTCGTTTTCAAAATTGTCATAAATATAATTGTTTGAAGCCCTTAAGCTAAAATCGAAAGATTTTGTGAGGTTATACACAATATTGTAATCCCAATCAAACAGAAAATAACGTTGTTTAAGGGTTGGTAAATCGGGTAAACCACCCACTAAAGTTCGTGCTAAACGCTCATTATAAGTACGTCTTATATTGCTGTTAATGGCTAATGAAGTAGGAAGTAAATTAAAATTTAGTTCTTGAATAAATTTTAAATAGCTTTTTTTATTAAAGAATTTAGTCTTTTTAAAAGGCTCTAAAACATGGGGCTCAAAAGTATAATTATATGTAGCAGACGCCCGTACATTTCGATCTTTTAAAAGTTTGGTATTATAATCGCGATGATAGGTTTGGTTATATGCATATGACACAGAGAAATTTTCTATGTCGTAAGGCTTTTTCTTTTTGTCTTTTAGCCCTGTGCGCTCTTTTTTTACATTCATAAAACTAATACTGATACGTTGTGTGTAGTCTCTAGAATCGTCGCTGTTTGTTTTAGCATCTTTAAATAAGACATCTTGTAATTGTGGATCGTATTTAGGGTCTCTAAATTCTTCGGCAGTACTAAATGACATGGGTAAATTTACAGCCCATTTTTCAGGTAGTAATTTTCCTAAATTAACATTGGTAATTATATTATATTGCTTAACATCTTCTTGACTGCGCTCATTAACACGCTGTCCAATAGCACCAAATCCTATAGTAGAAGCACTTCCTACAAAAGAAATATCGGCAAAATCGGCTAAATTAGCATCGGCATTAATATTGGCCGACCAACCGCCTTTATTGTCAAATTGCGCTACGCGTAATTCGTTAAACCAAACTTCTGTACTTTTTGGTGAAGCACTTGTGTTTTTTACACCTAACATTACCGCTTTTATATTGGCTAAATTAGGATTGCCAAATACCCGTAATTCAACACCATTTAAATCGTCAAAAGCAGGTGGGCTACCAATTGTTGGATACAGTGTATTTATGGGCACATTGGCGTTAAAACGGGCTTGTTTTAATTTGCCAAATTTTTCTAAAGCAAGGTCTAAAGCATTTGTTTCTGGCCAAACTTCTTCGGCAGAAAGGGCACTAAA
>CAZGZH010000023.1:0-9924 GCA_964529645.1 uncultured Flavobacteriaceae bacterium | reverse complement strand
GGATATGTTTCAATCCGACAAGGAAGAAGAGGCGCTTTTTCAGGCGCTGCGCCACTTAAAATACAACAAACATGACGTGGTTTTTTTCCACACTTACGACGCTAAGACCGAATTAAATTTTGAATTTGACAATACGCCCAAAAAATTTGTAGATATTGAAACAGGAGAAAGCGTAAATCTTTTTGCTGATAATATTAAAGACACTTACAAAAGCACCGTTAAAAAATATTTTAATGATTTAAAATTAAGATGCTTACAGTACAAAATAGATTATGTACCGGTTGATATTAACCAAGGGTTTGAGCAAATTTTACAGACCTATTTAATACGTAGAAGACAATTTATGTAAAAACCGCGATTTTGTTTTGTAGAAATAAAAAACGCGCTTATATTTGCACCCGCCTACCCGAAATGGTAGGAGTGCTTTATCCCGATAGTTATCGGGAAGCAACGGTTTGGTAGTTCAGCTGGTTAGAATGCCTGCCTGTCACGCAGGAGGTCGCGGGTTCGAGTCCCGTCCAGACCGCTAAAAGAAAGTTGTGTTGTTTTAGCGTTTTACATATAAAACGCTGAGGTTTATTTAATTAAGCCAATGAAAAGCTTCCCTTAAAAGGGTTGCTTTTTTTGTTTGGAGGAGTTTGTAAACCCTTTTTTGTCCTTGAAAAGGGTACTATTTGGCACCTTTTCTACTTCTTTTTACCTACAGATTACAGCTCTACGTAAATCATAGTATTTTTCAATTTCCACATTTTTACGCTTTTGTGGGTTTTTATTTCGTCGCACATTTGTAGTGTAATTAAAACACAGTTGAATTATTAATCTTTAAATCTTAAGTTATGAAAAATTTAATTATCCTTTCGCTCTTAATCAGTTCAGTAGCATTTTCTCAAGTGCCTAAACTAGAATTAACGCCAAATGGTGTAGAACCTGTAGTTATTAATGTAGACGTTATGCCTGCTTCAGAAATATATGCCAAAACCATTAATTGGTTAGAAAATAATTTTGACAACCCAGACGACGTTATGGTTGCCAATATCGAGAACAAATCAATAAGTATTAAAGCTGTTGAACCTAAAGTATGGACGCCAAACAGAATTGGTCAAGATACCAATTATGATATGGCCTATACTTTAAAAATTGAATTTAAAGAAGGTCGTTATAGAATAAGTTACGAACTAGGTAACTTTGAGGTTGATGGTAAAAAACTAGCCACAACACCTAAAGACTTATTTAAAAAGTTTGATGGTAGTATAAAATACAACTTAGAAGGTGCCGTAATAGGTATTGAAAATAAGTTAAACGACAAAACAGAGTCATTGTACAATTTCATTATGGGAATTGACAATGGAGAAGATTGGTAATAAGCCACTATTCTGTAACTCTTAATGAATCAAAATTAGAATTCAACTTAAGATGTTTATAAAGAGATGCATAGTCTGCATCAAAAAAAATCCGAAACAAACGTTTCGGATTTTTTTTAGAAGGTACTATCTCATAAGTTTTTACAGTTTATAATAAAGGGGAAATATCCTGTAAAATCTTACCAATACCGTTTTATATTTACAGCCTACAATAAGAAGCCCTGATGTTAAGAATTAAAAACTATACAAAAGCCATAAAACTTTATTTTCGCGTCCCTTTTGCGATGTCTAATGGCGAGAAACAACGTCTGTTAAAAAAGATTAAACTACTGATGCTTTAATATTAAATAAAGCAAAATTACTACAGTCCTTTTCAAAATTAAAACACCGTATTTGGCAGTTCCAACTTTATTATCTACTTTAACCACTTGAAAATCATTTTCTATAATTGATTTTCGAGCTACTAACTACAAACTAAATTCGTGTATAATCAGCTTAATTTGGAAGTGTCGATTTAAATTAAAAATATTTTAAAGTAACAACCTACTGAGTCATGAAAGGAAAAACAAAGATAGCACCTCACATTAAAAATAAACATACAGATGATTTAATTGACCATTATTGGGGCAGTATAAATTATGTGGCAGACCTTATAAAAGCATCAGAAATTAAAGCGGGTCTTATCTTAACTTTTTATGGAGTTTTATTAAACTTTATTTATAGTAATTCTGAAACGGTTATAGAAAAAATAGGCAATGAAATAGGGTTTTATATCATTTCTGCTCTGTGGTTTTGTTGCATTGCGGTATCTGTATATCATAGCGTTAGGTGTTTTATGCCGAGAATTGAAGATAAATACGATAAAAACATTTTCTTTTTTGGCGATGTCATTTCTAAATTTGGTGATATAAAAAGTTATTCAAAAACATTTTTTAAAATAAGTCTAGACGAGACAGAATTATTTGATCAGTTGGGTCAGCAAATCTATATCAATTCTAAGATTGCCGGCATGAAATTCCAAAATATAAATAAGTCACTCAGGTATTTAGCTATCAGTTTGATTTTAATGACGGTTTTGGTAATTTATTATGTATCGCATTTATTTTCATAAATTTCTTTTCAAAGATAAATCAATCATAAAATAGTTTACTTTTATCGTATCATTATTTAAAAGTAAATGGCCAATAAAGACGCTTCAAAAGCAACCTATTATCCTCCTTTAGAAGAAAAATTAAACATCTTTTCGCATGCTTTGGGTTTGTTGTTAAGCATTGTCGCTTTGGTTTTATTAGTTGTACGCGCTTCATTGTATGGTACTGTTTGGCATATTGTAAGTTTTAGTATTTATGGCACAAGCATGATTTTATTATACAGTGCTTCAACATTTTACCACAACTCTAAAAAGCCTAAAGTAAGATTGCGTTTACAAATTTTTGATCACGCGGCCATTTATGTTCTTATTGCAGGCACTTATACGCCATTTACTTTAGTAACATTAAACGGTACAACAGGTTGGGTAATGTTTGGTATTACGTGGTTTTTTGCTTTAACAGGAATTATTTTAAAAATCCTTTTTACGGGGCGTTTTGAAACGGCATCTACTATTATGTATGTCCTTATGGGATGGATAGTTGTTTTTGCCATAAAACCACTTATTCATAATTTACCTTTCGAAGGGTTGATGTGGCTTTTTACTGGCGGTATTTCTTACACAATAGGAGCCGTTTTATACAGTATTAAGAAGATACCTTACAATCATGCTATTTTTCATGTTTTTGTATTGGTAGGGAGTTTTTGCCATTTTATAGCGGTGTATTTTTATGTTTTGCAGATTAATTAAAGGATGATAAAAAGGGGTCAACAAATGCTTTAAAACAACAAACCCCATCATAAAAATGACGGGGTTTTTTGTGGTACCTCCAGGAATCGAACCAGGGACACATGGATTTTCAGTCCATTGCTCTACCAACTGAGCTAAGGTACCATTGATTTTCGGGTTGCAAATATAAATTTAAATTTAAAACAATTCAAAACAATTTGGTAAAAAATCTATTTGTATTTTTGTAGCCTTTTAAATCGCCCATGAAATTAAGTATAGACATAGGAAATTCTCGTGTGAAACTTGCCGTTTTTAAAGGCGATAAGTGTGTGATTGTAGAAGTAACAAATAAAGAAAACTTAATAAATAAAATTAAATCTATTAGAGAATCTTACGATGTAAAAAACGCTATAATATCTTCTGTTTCAAGTATAAACATTGAGGATGTTAAAATAATAAATTCATTTTTTAAAGTTTTAATTCTTGATAATAATTTAGATTTTCCTTTTATAATCGATTACAAAACTAAAGATACTTTAGGCGCTGATAGGTTGGCTTTAATGGCTGCAACAGCAAAGAAATATCCACAAAAAAACGTCCTTGTAATTGATGCTGGAACTTGTATTACATACGATTTTATGACAAAAGACACCCATTATTTGGGTGGTAGTATAAGTCCAGGTGTATTAATGCGCTATAAAGCACTCAATAATCAAACAAAAAAATTACCTTTTTTAAGCCCAAAGCACCCTGATAATTTTATTGGAAGCTCTACAAAACAATCAATACACAGCGGTGTAATTTTTGGCATTATTAATGAAATAGAGGGTATTATAAGTCAATATAAGGCAAAATATCCACATTTAACAGTAGTTTTAACAGGAGGAGACACAAATTTCTTGTCAGAAAAATTAAAAAGTGGCATATTTGCCAATCCAAATTTTTTATTAGAAGGATTAAACCATATTTTAAATTATAATTTACAAGAATGACGAAACGAGTTTTACCGTTAATTTTATTACTATTGGTAATTGTAAATACATATTCACAAAAAAGTAGCGCATCACCTTATTCTTTCTTTGGTATAGGTGATGAAAGTATCATAAAAACAGTTGAAGAAATAAGTCGCGGCGAAACAGGTGTTGCAGATTATAGCATTTATAGATTATTTTTATCGAACCCAGCTTCATTAGCTAATCTTACATATGCAACATATGCTTTAGGTGTTTCTAATAGTACTCTTAAGGCCACCGACGGGTTAAATTCTGAACGCTCTTCTGTAACATCATTATCTTATTTAGCATTAGGTGTTCCAATTGGAGATAAAGCTGGATTTGCCTTTGGATTACAACCAAATACCAATGTAGGTTATTCGCTTTTACAGGAGTTTACAGATGCTGATAATTTAGTAACAGAGTCTAATTTATTTTCTGGAAATGGCGGTACTAATCGTATTTTTTTGGGATATGGTAGAAAATTACATAAATTTGCCACTGTTGGAATTGAAGGGAGCTTTATATTTGGCCGTTTAAGTAACAATATTTTAAATAGAAGAAATAGTGTTCAGTTTGCTACTCAAAGCGAAACCAACTCAAACATAAGTGGTTTTGTTTTAAAAGTAGGGGTACAATATCATAAGCCACTTAATAAGAAGAAAGGCGTAGAATTACAATTTGGGGCTACAGCCAGTTTAAATTCTAATTTAACAAATAGAGGAGATGAGTTATTATTTTCTTTAATAAATAATGCTCTTGGTGCAGTTATTCCACGTGATACAGTTTTAAATCGGTCATTTAATGGGAAGGTTACAAACCCTTTTAAATCGACTGTTGGAATTGGCATAGGAAAGCATTATAATTGGAATATGTCTCTAGAATATGCTTATCAAGGAGCTATAAGCTTTGACGGTGGGGTATTAGGTGGTAGTTCTATTGTTAATTATAAAAGTGCCAATCGATTTTCGCTTGGAGGCTACTATTTACCCAATTATAATTCGGTTACAAGTTATTGGGATCGTGTTACGTATAGAGGCGGTATAAAATATAAACAAACCGGATTAGTGGTAAATAATGAAGATATAAATGAGTATGGCATATCTTTTGGGGTAGGGATGCCATTAGGAAAGGAGTTATCTACCTTTAATTTAGGTTTTGAATTAGGGAAAAGAGGTACAATTAATAATGGTTTGGTAAAAGAAAATTATTTCAATATTAGAATTGGCTTAACCCTTAACGATAAATGGTTTGTAAAAAGAAAGATATTATAATTTTGAAAAATATAATTATGAGTAAAGTTGTAAAAATTTTAATTGTAAGTTTTGTGATGATTACCCTTATGGGACAAAAAGTTATGGCACAAAACAACTTAGGTAATGATCCAGAAAAATGTAGACTTAATTTATCTATCTTTTACGAATATGCCAAAGCCAAAAATTACAAAGCGGCTTTTGAACCTTGGATGTGGTGTATGGATAATTGCCCTAAAGGGAGTAAAAATATTTATAAGTACGGTTTAAAAATGGCTATGGATCGTTATAAAAAAGCGACGCCAGCAGATAAAGCAAAAGCAAAAGAACTTATAGTACGTGTTTATGAGCAAAGAATAGTTCAATACCCAGATCATTTAGGTAAAGTGTATAGCAATTATGCTAAATTTATGCAAAGTTCTGGATCTTCTAAAGATGTTGTTTTTAATCTTTTAGAAAAAGCTTTTAAAGCGGATCCTTCTGGGATGGGTGTGAGATCTATCTATCAATACTTTCAAGAAGTTACTAATAGAAATAAAGACACCAATGTGCAGTTAATTTTTGACACTTACGATGATGTGGTAGAAGCAGTTGAACTTAAAATTGCCAACTACACCAAGACAAAAGAAAAACTGTATGCTTTAAAATCTGCAGGACAAAAATTATCGGCTAAAAATAAAAGAAAATTACATGCAGCTGAGGTTAATTCTAACGCTTTAGAAACTGTAACAGGTGGACTAGATAATATTTTAGGAGAGGTAGCAACCTGCGATAGGTTAATTCCGCTTTACAATCAAAATTTTGAGGCAAATAAAAATAATGCCAAATGGCTTAAAAGAGCAGCCTCAAGAATGAATGCTAAAGAATGCACAGACGACCCTTTGTTTACAAAATTAGTTGAAGCATTATATGCTGCGGATCCTTCACCAGCAGCAGCCGTACTAGCAGCTAGAGTAGCCTTTAAAAAGAAAGACGAAGCTAAAGCAATGCACTTTTTTAAAGAAGCTGTAGACCAAGAAACCGATAGTTATAAAAAAGCGGGTCACTTATTTACGATAGCGCAACTTTTACAAAAAAAGCACAGAAAACAAGAGGCTAGAAGCTATGCACGCCAAGCTTTAAAATTTAGACCTAATATGGGCGAAGCTTATTTTTTAATAGCAAGTTTGTACGCCAGTAGTGCTAACTCATGCGGTAATGACGAGCTTTCTAAAAGAGCGGTTTTCTTAGCAGCTGTAGATAAAGCTAAAAAAGCTAAAGCTGTTGATCCAAGTAAAGCAAAACGTGCTAATAAATACATAAAGAGTTATATGGCTAGTGCCCCAACTAAAAAGAATATATTTATTGCAGGCTTAGCTTCAGGATCAAAATACCATGTTAAATGCTGGATAAACGAAACAGTTATTTTACCTTAACAACAGCATTATTTTTAATGTGAGTCAGCTAAAAAAATATAATTATAAAAGCATTGCTAGTTTATTATTAGCAATGCTTTTTATTTCTTGTACCAATAATATTAAAGAAGTAAGAGATTTTTTAGCAGATAAGAACTTGCCTATTGCCGTAGCCAAAAATATAAATTTAATTCATACAGATTCGGGACGCGTAAAAACAAAATTAAAAGCACCATTACTGTATGACTATTCAAACCGAACAGAACATCCATACCAAGAATTTCCAAAAGGATTAAAACTCACAACTTTTCAAGACTCTGGCGATTCTATTTTAATTTCGGCCAATTATGGCAGAACATATACTAAAACAAATATTTCAGAAATTATTGGCGATGTAGAAATATTAAATTATGCTTCAAAAACCAAGCTCAAAACACAGCAATTGTACTGGGATCAAAATCTGCATTATTTTTTTACCGAAAAAAAAGTACGTATTATAAGCGAAAAAGACACTACTTTTGGTAAAGGTTTTGAGGCAAATGAAGATTTATCTAAAGCTATAATTAAAAATACATCGGGAATACTTTATGTAAACGAAAATAACTAGAAATGAATACTACAAGAAAAATATTTGAATTTGCCTACTTAGCTTTTAGCTTACTCTTTATAGTTGAAGCCTATTTGCGTTGGCACACACAGACAAGTAAAGCTTATGTGTTTTTAGGATTGGCTGCTTTAGCACTGTTTATGTTTTTCTTTAGAAGAAGGTTTCGGAAAAAATCTGAAGACTATCATAAAAACTCAAAATAAAAATTGATTTTGATAAACTTCTACAGCGTTGTTATTCTACTATCTATTACGGCTTCGGCTTTTTTCTCGGGCATGGAGATTGCTTTTATTTCTTCAAACAAATTATATATAGAATTAGAAAAAAAGGAAAAAAGCCTTATTGGTATTATTCTTTCTAAGTTAACTAAAAATCCCTCTAATTTTATTACTACCATGCTTGTGGGTAATAACATTGCACTTGTTGTTTATGGTTTTTATATGGGCGCTTTTATAATGACGTTTCTAGCGTCATATATAGCCAATAATTTTATTATGTTTTTGGTTCAGACCGTTATTTCGACATTAATTATTCTTGTAACGGCCGAATTTTTACCCAAAGCAATTTTTAGAGTATATGCAAATGAAACACTTAAGTATTTTGCTTTTCCAGCCTATATATTTTACCTATTGTTTTATCCTATTTCTAAAACAATAATGCTCATATCTAACTTTTTATTAAAGGTGGTTTTTAAAGCAGAATCAGAAGAAGTACAGTCGGTTTTTAGTAGGGTAGAATTAGGGAATTTTATTAGTGAACAATTAGAATCTGTAAACGAATCAAAAGAGATAGATTCAGAAATCCAAATCTTTCAGAACGCTTTAGAATTTCAAAGCGTAAAAGCCCGTGAGGCTATGATACCTAGAACAGAAGTTGTTGCTGTAGAAGTGTCAGAATCATTAGCAGTAATTAAAAATCTTTTTATAGAAACGGGATTGTCTAAAATACTTGTTTATAAAAATAATCTAGACGAAATTATAGGTTATGTACACTCATTCGAGTTGTTTAAAAAGCCCTCAAAATTACGCAGTATTTTGTTGCCAGTAGAGTATGTACCTGAAACAATGATGATAAATGATGTACTTAATAATCTTATTAAAAAAAGAAAAAGTATTGCCGTTGTTATTGACGAATATGGGGGTACTTCGGGTATTATAACTGTAGAAGATATTGTAGAAGAACTCTTTGGTGAAATTGAAGATGAACATGACTCAATAGCACTTTTAGAAAATAAAATAAACGATCGTGAATTTGAGTTTTCAGCACGATTAGAAGTAGATTATCTCAATGAAAATTACGATTTAGAACTTCAAGAAGAAGAAGCGTATGAAACTTTAGGTGGATTAATAGTATATCATGCAGAAAGCATTCCCTCAAAAAATGAGATTATAAATATTGGGCATTATCAATTTAAAATTCTCAAGGTTTCACATACTAAAATAGAAGAAGTTTATTTAAAAGTCCTTTCTAAAGAAAAATAACGCATTTTTAGTTTAATTTCCTTACTATCTGCTTTTAAAATCGGATACTAAGTTGTATTTTCGCACACTGAATAAAAAAGAAAAGAAAAATGGCAGTATTATCTAAAATAAGAGAAAGATCAATTTTTTTAATAATTGTAATAGCAATGGCTTTATTTGCTTTTGTGTTAGGTGATTTATTTAAATACAGAAGTTCAAGTAATTTAATAGGAGAAGTAGAAGGAGAACCCATTACTAGAGAACAATTTGCTAAAGAAGTAGATTTGTACAAAACCCAAAGAGGCAATAGAACATCACAAATTCAAGCTGCTAAAAATGTTTGGAAAAACATGATAAAAGAGCGGATTTATAAAATTCAACTCGAAAATGCAGGAATAGTAGTTGGCGAAGAAGACGTGTGGGATGCTATAGTTAATTTGCCTTATATTCAAAATAGTCCAACTTTTAAAAATGAGGCGGGCTTATTTGACGTAGAAAAATTCAAAGAATTTTTAGTGAATCTTAAAGAAAATGCAGACGCTAATCCGCAGGATACCCAATGGGCAAGTTGGTTGCGAACAGAAAAAGGGATTAAAAGTAATTTAGAACAAACAATTTATACAGAATTAGTTAAAAACGGTATAAATACAACTTTAAATGAAGGTAAAAATTACTATAAAGACCAAACAACTAAATCTGATATAAAATATGTATATGTGCCTTTTAATAGTATACCCGATAGTCTTTTCACTTTATCTGATAGCGAAGTTTTAGCTTACGAAAAAGAGCATGAAAAAGAATTTAAAGTAGATGCTACTAGGGATGTGATGTATGTTAAATTTGACATCAAACCAACAAAAGAAGACGAAGACAATTTAAGAACAGAAATAGCAGGTCTTATTAATGATAAAGAAGAATACAGTTCTGCAGCTAAAGCAACAATAAAAGTAAAAGGATTTAAAAATGCAACAGATTATAAATCGTTTTTCTCTGAAAACGGTTCAGACATTCCTTTTTCTGAAGAATTTTTAGTCAAAT
>CAZGZH010000022.1:0-10069 GCA_964529645.1 uncultured Flavobacteriaceae bacterium | reverse complement strand
CATGAGATTTTTTCCGAATTAGAAAAGAAGAAGGATTCAATAGAGTTCAAATTGCGCCAAGCGAAAATATTTGATACTTGGAAAACAGTAGAAGAAATAACTAAATCTTAGCAACTGCGGGTTTCTCCAAAAATCAGATAGCTACCGAAACTATTTTTTATTTTTAACCGTAATAATTTAAGGAGAATCATAATTCCAGATTTGGCTATCAGTACTGTTAAAAACTCTTTTATTATTTTAAAAACAATTACAGTTTATTTCTTTTTATTCGTTTATTTTTGTACCAGATAAATCAATTTTATGGCTACAACAGCACAATTACAAAATTTCACACAACAAGTTAGACGCGATATAGTACGTATGGTACACGCCGTACAATCGGGACATCCGGGTGGATCACTTGGTTGTGCCGAATTCTTGACGGTTTTATACCAAGATATTTTAGAATACAACACCACTTTTAATATGGATGGCGCAGGAGAAGATTTATTTTTCTTGTCAAATGGTCATATTTCTCCCGTTTATTACAGTGTTTTAGCACGGAGTGGCTATTTTCCTGTAAAAGAATTGGCCACATTTAGAATTCTCAATACACGTTTACAAGGACATCCTACAACACACGAAGGCTTGCCAGGTGTACGTATAGCTTCTGGTTCTTTAGGTCAAGGTTTGTCTGTGGCATTGGGCGCGGCTCAGGCCAAAAAATTAAATGGCGATAATCATTTGGTTTATACCCTTCACGGGGATGGCGAATTGCAAGAAGGCCAGATTTGGGAAGCCGCTTTATACGCTGGCGGAAAAGGTATAGATAACATCATTGCGACAATAGATTTTAATGGTCAGCAAATAGATGGCAGTACAGACGACGTTTTGCCTATGGGCGATTTAAAAGCCAAATTTAAAGCTTTTGGATGGACAGTTTTAGACATCGCCAAGGGCAATGACGTTACGGCTATTAAAGAAGGCTTGGAAGAAGCAAAATCGTTGACAGGGAAAGGCAAACCCATTTGTGTTTTAATGCATACAGAAATGGGAAATGGTATTGACTTTATGATGGGTACACATGCCTGGCACGGAAAACCGCCAAGCGATGCGCAACTTGAAAATGCTCTGGCTCAAAACCCAGAAACTTTGGGAGATTATTAAGAGTATTTAGTTAGGATTTTCTTTACTTTCGACGAAATCTAAAAAAAATATGAAAATAGGCATTGTTTGCTATCCAACTTTTGGAGGTAGTGGCGTAGTAGCCACAGAACTAGGTATGGCTTTAGGAATTAAAGGGCACGAAGTCCATTTTATAACCTATCATCAACCTGTTAGACTTAATTTTTTATCTAAGAATGTCCATTTTCACGAAGTTTTTGTAGAGGAATACCCGCTGTTTGAATACCAACCTTACGAGTTGGCTTTATCGAGTAAAATGGTGTCTATTGTAGAGCGTTATAAATTAGATATTTTACACGTCCATTATGCCATTCCACATGCTTATGCTGCTTTTATGGCTAAGCAAATGCTCAAAACAAAGGGCATAGATGTTAAAGTTGTTACTACCTTGCACGGTACAGATATTACCCTTGTTGGAAGTCATCCCATCTATAAGAAAGCGGTAGAATTCAGTATTAATAATTCTGATGTAGTCACCACAGTTTCAATGAGTTTAAAGGCCGATACTTTGCGCCTTTTTGATATTAAAAAAGACATTAAAGTAATTAATAATTTTATAGAATTAGATAAATATCCAGAGCATACAGCCGAGGAATGTCAGCGGGCTTCTTTAGCAAGTCCCGATGAAAAAATTATTGTTCATATCAGTAATTTTAGACCGGTTAAACGTTTAGAAGATGTGGTTTTGATTTTTAAAAAAATACTCGAAAAAACACCGGCTAAGTTGTTGTTGGTAGGTGAGGGACCCGAACGTGAAAAAGTAGATATTTTGGTCAAGAAATTGAACATTCGGAATAAAGTTTTGTTTTTGGGAAATAGCCAAGAAGTAAATAAAATTTTGTGTTACGCCGATTTATTTTTGTTACCCTCAGAAACAGAAAGTTTTGGACTGTCTGCTCTAGAAGCTATGGCAGCAAAAACACCTGTTATTTCTTCTAATACAGGTGGTTTACCCGAAGTTAATGTCAATGGCGTTACAGGATTTTTGAGTGATGTAGGAGACCTAGAAGCTATGGCTAATAATGCACTTAAAATATTTAAAGACGACGATTCATTAGCGCAGTTTAAGCAAAATGCTTTTGAGCATGCCAAAACTTTTGAATTAGAAAATATCTTACCACAATACGAATCGGTTTACAGAGCGGTAAAAGAGGGTTGTTGTTAAGAATTACCCGTTGTACATTTAAATAAGCTGTTTATTTAGGCTTAAAATTAGTATCGAGAATAGTAATTTTATTTAGAAACAACCGTTCTCGATATATCCCGATATTCATCGGGATACTCGAACAGACGTAATAGTATATTTAAAGAGTCATAATGCACAACGGGTTATACATTTTAAAAAGTTACTTTTTATCAAAGCACAATGGGTTAAGAATTATAGAAGTCTAGCGCTTCAATTAAACTGTCTTCAGAGACTTTGCAGTCTAATTTAAAAGTCCCAATTTTTTCAATCAAAATAAATTTAACTTCACCACCTTTGGCTTTTTTGTCGTGTTTAAGAAGGTCTAAAATGTTGGCATAATCAGATTTATTAATAGCGGTATTGCCAAAATAAGATTTTAAATAACGTTTAACAGTATAAGCTTGTTTAATATCAAAATCACAATATTTATGCGATAAATACAAAGCCGTAACCATACCTATGGCAACAGACTCACCGTGAGTTAAATGTGCTTTTTCTGTATTCTCTAAAAAATAAGATTCTATAGCGTGTCCTAAACTGTGCCCGAAGTTTAAAACTTTGCGGATATTTTTTTCTGTAGGGTCCTTTAATACAACATCATTTTTTATAGCGACAGAACGGTAAATTAAACTTTCTAAAACAGTTTTGTTTAGATGGGGATTCTTTAAAATAGCATTAAATAAATCTGAATCATAAGACAAACCGTATTTAATAATTTCAGCCATCCCAGATTTGTGTTCGCGTTCTGATAAAGTTTCTAAATAAGAAGTATCTATTATTAGCATAGAAGGATCTGCAAAACAACCAATTTGATTTTTAAGCACTCCTAAATTAACACCCGTTTTACCACCAATAGCCGCATCAACCATCCCTAAAAGGGTAGTGGGCATATTTATAAAACGTATACCCCGCTTTAGTGTTGCTGCTACAAAGCCACCCAAATCGGTTACTATACCACCGCCAAGGTTTATCAATAAAGAAAATCTATCGGCTTTTAAATCGCATAATTGTTGCCATAAAAGAGTTGATTGTGCAATTGTCTTGTTTTTTTCGCCTGTTGGTATAACAAGATATACAATTTCTTTATCTGTTTTTAAGTGTGCTTTTAACTTCGGAAGACACTGATTTTGCGTATTTGTATCCGATAAAATAAATATTTTAGAAACAGCATTCTCAGCAATAAAAGTGTTGAGTTTACTATAGGCATTATCATTAAAATTAATGGCGTAATTATGTGCTAATATGGGCTTCATAAAAAGTTAAAATAAAGCTGCAAAATAATGATAAAATATTTAAAAATCGCACTGCAAATAGTATCTTTGTGAAAAATTGCCAAAATGGAAAAATTATTTAATAATACAGAAACAGCCTTTTCGTTAAAGACTGATTCTGAGCTAGAAAGAGCCTATTTTTTATTTAGAATGATTAAGAGTGAACCGCTTGTTAGAATTGGCACAGCGGCCACTAATTTTGCCCTTAAAGCACATTTGCCTGTAGAGGGGCTAATTCGTTCAACTGTATTCGATCATTTTTGTGGGGGTGTTACCGAAGAAGACTGCATGAATAACATTGAAAATATGTACACAAAGAACGTACATGCTGTTTTAGATTATTCTGTTGAAGGTGCCGAAGTTGAATCGCAATTTGATTTAGCGATGCGCAAAACCTTGAAAAATATTGATTTTGCCAAAGAAAAAACAAGTATTCCGTTTGCAGTTTTTAAACCTACTGGTTTTGGGCGTTTAGAATTATACCAAAAGGTTTCTGAAAAACGAGCCCTCAATGATGCTGAAAAAGTTGAATGGCAACGTGTATGCGACCGTTATGACAAAGTGAGTAAATATGCTTTTGATAATGATGTTTCTCTTTTAATTGATGCCGAAGAGACTTGGATGCAGGCATCTGCTGACGATTTAATTGAAGAGATGATGGTTAAATACAATAAAGAAAAGGTCATTGTGTTTGGTACTTTGCAATTATACCGTTGGGATAGATTAGATTATTTAAAAGATTTATTTGCTAGGGCAGAAGCACAAGGTTTTTATATAGGTATGAAATTAGTGCGTGGCGCTTATATGGAAAAAGAACGCGAACGTGCCGAAGAAAAAGGATATAAATCGCCTATCTGCAATACAAAAGAAGAGACAGATGCCAATTATGACACCGTTGTGAATTATATGTTAGAACACATTGATAAAATGGCTATTTTCGAAGGTACTCATAACGAAGAGAGCTCTTATTTACTTATGAATCTTATAGATAAATACAAATTAGACAAAAACGACCCACGCATTTGGTTTGGGCAATTGTACGGTATGAGCGATCATATAAGTTACAATTTATCAAAATTAGGATATAATGTTGCAAAATATGTACCTTACGGTCCTGTTAAAGATGTAATGCCCTATTTAATTAGACGTGCCGAAGAAAACACGTCTGTAGCTGGGCAAACCACGCGAGAATTAGATTTATTAAAACGCGAGCGGAAACGTAGAAAATTATAAAATTATAAGTTATTAGATTAGTCATTTTTATAGGTATATTACTGTTACTAGACGTATATACATACCTTGGTTTAAAAACTATTACCATAAAATTTGAAAGTGCTAAGTATTGGCGTTTTGGCTATGTACTTTTATTAGTGCTTATGTATATTGGGTTGGCATACTTATTCCTTTATTTTTCTAAAAAGCCACTTCATTTAAGTGTGCTAAAAAATTTACTAATTGGTTTTTTCTTTGCTTTTTTTGTCTTTAAGTTGCTGTTTATTATATTTTTAGCTTTCGATGATATTGTACGTGTTTTTACCTATTTTGCTAAATTTGTACTGAATCTGTTTACAACAAAGGCACAGGTTTCGTATCCTGAGCGCAGAAAATTTATTGGTCAGATTGGTTTGGGTATTGCCGCCATTCCGTTTTTATCGATGTTATATGGCATTACAAAAGGGAAATACAATTATAAAGTTAAAACATTAAAACTAAAATTTAAAAACTTGCCCAAAGCTTTTGACGGGTTTAGACTTGTTCATATTTCTGATATCCATGCAGGCAGTTTCGATAGTTTAGAAGATGTACAACGCGGTATAAACTTAATTAATAAGCAAAATGCAGATGTGCTCTGTTTTACAGGCGATTTAGTCAATAATGATTCAAGAGAAATTGAACCTTTTATAGAGAGTTTTAAAACCTTAAAGAGTAAATATGGCACTTTTTCTTCGTTAGGCAATCACGATTATGGCGATTATAAAAAATGGCCTTCTGAACAAGCTAAAAAAGATAATTTAGCATTACTATTTAAACATCATAAAGAAATAGGTTTTAAATTGCTCAATAACGAAGCAACTTATATCAGTAAAGATGGCGAAAAGCTAGCTATTGTAGGCGTAGAGAATTGGGGTAAACCCCCTTTCCCTCAAAAGGGAGATCTAGATGTCGCTTTGCAAAATATAGCTGAAAGCGATTTTAAAATATTGCTTTCTCACGATCCCACACATTGGGACTATAAGGTATTAAAACATCCTACAAATATTGATTTAACATTATCTGGTCATACCCACGGTATGCAGTTTGGCGTAGAGATTCCAGGTTTTAAATGGAGTCCGATTAAATATTTTTATCCCCGTTGGGCTGGTTTGTATAAAGAGGCCAAACAATACCTTTATGTAAATCGTGGTTTTGGCTTTTTAGGTTTCCCCGGACGCGTAGGTATTTGGCCAGAGATAACTGTAATAGAACTTCATTCTGAAGTGTAATATAATTAAATAATTATATTTCAATTATTTACATTGTATTTTTGCACACTTAAAATAAAGAGCATAAATAGCTGATAACTAAAAATTAGCATTACTTTTGCAAACTCAAAATCATAAGGATGCAATCTATCAGAAACATAGCTATTATAGCACACGTTGACCACGGTAAAACGACTTTGGTCGATAAAATTATTGACCAAGCCAAAATATTAGACGAACGTAAAGTTCATACCGACTTACTGTTAGATAGTAATGATTTAGAACGTGAACGCGGCATTACTATTTTATCTAAAAATGTTTCTGTTACTTATAAAGGTGTTAAAATTAATGTGATTGACACACCAGGTCACGCCGATTTTGGCGGCGAAGTAGAACGTGTTTTAAAAATGGCCGATGGTGTTTTACTTTTGGTTGATGCCTTTGAAGGACCTATGCCACAAACGCGTTTTGTTTTAGGGAAAGCTATTGAATTGGGTTTAAAACCCATTGTAGTCATCAATAAAGTTGATAAAGAAAACTGTACACCAGATTTAGTGCACGAACATGTTTTCGATTTGATGTTTGCCTTAGACGCTTCAGAAGAGCAGTTAGATTTTAAAACCATTTACGGTTCAGCTAAACAAGGATGGATGAGTACAGATTGGCAAAAACCTACAACTGATATTATTCCGCTTTTAGATACTATTGTTTCTGAAATACCCGAAGCCCCTTACAGAGAAGGGTCGCCACAAATGCAAATCACCTCGTTAGATTACTCGTCGTTTACGGGAAGAATTGCTATTGGACGCATTTTTAGGGGTGATTTATTCGAAGCTAAAGAATATATGCTTTGCAAGAGAGATGGCAGTACTAAAAAAGTTAAAATAAAAGAATTACACCTTTTTGAAGGGCTAGGGAAAGTAAAAGTATCAAAAGCCAGAAGTGGCGATATTTGTGCTATGACGGGTATTGATGGTTTTGAAATTGGCGATACCATTGCCGATTTAGAAAACCCTGAACCTTTACCAAGAATTAGTATAGACGAGCCTACTATGAGTATGCTTTTTACTATAAACAATTCGCCGTTTTACGGCAAAGAAGGTAAGTATGTAACTTCACGTCATTTAAGAGATCGCTTGTTTAAAGAAACTAAAAAAAACTTAGCTTTACGTGTAGAAGAAACAGATAGTGAAGATAAATTTATTGTTTTCGGGCGTGGTATTCTACACTTATCAGTTTTGATAGAAACTATGCGTAGAGAAGGCTATGAATTACAAGTGGGACGTCCACAAGTAATTTTAAAAGAAGTTGATGGTAAAAAGCACGAGCCTTACGAAATTTTAGTTGTTGATGTACCAGAGGCAGGAGCGAGTAAGGTTATAAATTTAGTGACCATTCGCAAAGGCGATTTAATGATAATGGAACCCAAAGGCGATTTACAACATTTAGAATTCGATATTCCATCTCGTGGACTTATCGGTTTGAGAAATAAATTATTAACTGCCACACAAGGAGAAGCTATTATCAATCATAGATTACGCGGATTTGATATTTTTAAAGGAGAGATTGATAAAAATGTAAATGGCGCTATTATTTCTTCCGAAATGGGTAAAGCAACTGCCTATGCTATTGATAGACTGCAAGATAGAGGCCGATTCTTTATAGATCCAAATGATAATATTTATAAGGGTCAAGTTATTGGCGAAAATAACAAGCAAGAAGATATGTCTGTTAATTTAATTAAAGGTAAAAAACTGACTAACGTGCGTAAATCTGGCACAGACGAAGCGGCTAAAATATTTCCAAAAGTAGATTTTTCTTTAGAAGAATGTATGGAATATATTAAAGATGACGAGTATTTAGAAGTTACTCCTTTGAGCTTGAGAATGCGTAAAATAAATTTTAGATAAGCTAGGTATTTTAAAATTTTGTTAAAAGCACATTTTTATAGCCCATTAAGCAATAGATTAAGCTTGAAAATTCATTTAAAATTGTAAATTGCAACGCAAAAATAAATATATATGAAGACAAGATATATACTTGTTGTTTTAATAAGTTTTTTAATAGTTTTTTCTTGTAAGAAAAATAATACAAATTTAACTATTCCTGATGTTGATCCTGTAAAACAAGCTGTTGTAGATAATGATTCTTTAGTGCAATATCTTCAAAGCCACTATTTAAATACAGATGGTAATATTTGGACAATTGCAAATGGCGAGCGCTCACTTTTTGAAGATGTCGTAACTGAAGATATTACTTTTAATGACGTGTCTTATAAATTGTATTATTTATCACAAGCCGAAGGAACTACTATTTCTCCTACACGCTCAGATTCTATTTTGGTAAAATATACAGGCTTTTTATTAGACAGCACTAAATTTGACGCGAGACTCTTGGCTTGGTTAGATTTAACACAAGTTGTTCAAGGATGGAAATATGGTTTTGCTCATTTTAAAGGTGGAGATAAGGTAATAAATCCAGACGAATCTTTATCATATGTAAATAATGGTAAAGGGTTTTTATTTTTTCCATCTGGATTAGGCTTTCAAAATGTCCCATCTGGGATAATTCCGGTAAATTCTCCATTGATTTTTAAAATAGAATTAAACGATGTGAATAGAGCCGATCACGATCACGACGGTATATTGTCTAATTTAGAAGATTTAGACGGAGATGGCGAAGTAATTAATGACGATACTGACGGTGACCTTATTCCTAATTTTGCAGATTCAGATGACGACGGTGATACTGTTGAAACCAGAGATGAAGATGTAAACGGTAACGGAAACGTTTTTGATGATGATACCGATAGTGATGGCATTCCAAATTACCTAGATAATGATGATGATGGCGATGGTAAATTATCTAAAGATGAAGATGCTAATAATAATGGCGATTTAACAGATGATGATACAGATGACGATGGTATTCCAAATTATTTAGACAGCGATTCTTAAGAAATAAGAAAATAAATAAAACAAAAAAGCGCACCTAATAGGTGCGCTTTTTTGTTTAGTATAAAGGGTAATTATAACAAATTATAATAAACACTAAATATTATTTGATTAGGTCTGTTGTCTAAATTTAAATTAGTTAATGAAGAAATAAGAATAGCATTCAAATTGTTTGAAAACCCTTTTTCCCAACGGGCATCTACGCCAAAATTACCTAAATCTAAGCTCAAGCCTACTTGTGTACCCAGTGTAAATTTATTAAAATCTACATTGCCTATGTCATTTGTTTTAAAGTCAGATTTTAAGATATACTGAAACGAAGGCCCTCCAAAGATATGCAAGGGGCCTAATATTTTTTTATCTAATAAAACAGGTATATCTATTTTTTTAGTTTTAAGATTTGTAGGTGTGGCATCAAATTGATACTGGTTTTTAATTTCTGTATAGATTAACTCTGGTCTTAGATTAAAACCGGCCAATTTAAAACGCGACCAAATACCAAAATGAAATCCTGCTTTGTCTTTAGAACCGTGCGTAATATCAGTTATGCCACCACCAGTTGCGCTGACAACTTCGGTAATGTTACCAGCGAAATTGTAGTTCATACCTCCTTTAATACCAAATTTGGCTTGAGAAAAGGCTGTAACACTTATAAAGCTAAGCGCTAAAATTAAAATTTGTTTTTTCATAATGGGTTGATTTTAAATTAAAACGTTTTTTGGTTTAATTTATTTTCGTGCAATAACTTTTTTGGCGGCAGCAACAATAGCTATACTGTTTAAATTATATTTATCCATTAGCTGATTTGGGGTTCCCGATTCTCCAAAACTGTCTTGTACGGCAACAAACTCTTGTGGTACTGGCAAATTTTGTGCCAAAACGCGTGATACACTTTCTCCTAAGCCTCCTAAAACATTGTGTTCTTCGGCTGTAACAACGCATTTTGTGTTTAAAACAGAGGCTAAAATAGCGTTATCATCTAAAGGTTTAATCGTGTGGATATTTATAACTTCAGCACTTATGCCTTCTTTT